>JABJAL010000131.1 GCA_018669005.1 Nitrospinaceae bacterium | reverse complement strand
ATCATGTGTCACTAAGGTGCGCGGGGTTTTAGAAAATGCGCCGGAGCCAAAGCAAGAGAAAGCTAGTGCAAGGATAACAAGGGGGAGTGTCCAGTGGCGAGAGAAGGGCAGCGCTCGAGACGACAATGGAAGACGATGATGTTGGGAATTTCGTTGATCCTGGCACCCGGTTCTCCTGTCGCTCAGGTCTCCCCCAGCAACTTTTTTCTGCCGATTTATCGATTTCATATTTGCCACGTCCTTCTATATTCCCGTTTGTGTCACTGCTGCTCATTTCCAAATCTCACTGCTTCAAGTCCTGTGTATTGAGAAAAATCAGAAATTGAATAAACGCGATTATCTGATTTGAAAATGGTGAATTTGTGGCGAGACTTCTAATTTGTTAATCAGGAAATATTGCTCCCAAATCAATTCTTAGCCGGTCGAGGATCATTCGGAAAAATCGACTATTGCCACCAAATGACCTTTTTTTAGACCCAATAAAAACACATTGAGTTGCGAGTATTCGCATCTCGATCACAAGGGAATAGCTGATGTTCAATTCTAAAAAAGACCCATCAGAAAACAAACTTAACAGTGAATTTCCCCGTTCTAGCGGGTTGGAAATCGGGCCCGAGGAAACGGGCCCGTCGGAAGCGGAAGGGCAGAGAGCCCTCCAGGAGATAATGCAAAATAGACACACATCCGTTTATTCAATGCGTGGCGGGCCAGCTTCAGACAGTGCAAATGAACTTGCTCTCTCCAGCGCGTCAGGAAACATGACGATCGGACCCGGTGTGAAAATGGAAGGCGCCATACGGAACTTTAAAAACCTCATGATACTCGGCTCCTCGGAAGGCGAGCTTGAAGGTGAGAACCTCATTATCGGTGAAGGGGGCTGGTTAAAGGGAACTGCGACAATTTGTAATATGGAGGTCGTCGGGAATTTTGGGGGCATTGCCAATGTTACGGGCCACATTCTTCTGCGCTCTACAGGGGCCATCGAGGGCACGATCACTTACGCTTCCATAGAAATAGAGAATGGGGGGCAAATCAGTGGTGAAATTCGGCCCGCCGAGGAGGATGAAACAACGGATGATATTGGTGAGAATTTAAATTCTTCGGATGAGGCATGGTTGGTGGATATACCCTCACAATTCCCTGAAACCGCAACGGTCGACGAGGACTCGATCAATGAGTGATAAGCCTTGCACGAGATCCGGTAGAAAAATTTTCATAGTTCATGCCTCCGCTATCGTGTTCGGCCTGGTGGTTGCGGCCTGCTCCTTCGACATTAAGGAAGCGAGGAACCTCGCTGTAGAGGGCGATGAGTTTAATGACGAGTTAGCTCGTGAATATCGGAATATTGCGCTTTTCGAAGCTGACGAGATGTACGATTGGCCAGATGCCGCTCTGTTCTCAAGAAAAGCCATCCTTGCTTCGACCGGCCAAAGCCCCGCGCCAGAAGACATTCGCGACTGGAACATCTCTAAAAAGTCAGAACCAGCTTTCGTGGAGGCCCGCTATTTACTTCTTGAAAAACTGGAAGCCGGATTCGGCGATCAAATGCCCGTCCAGGCGGCTCGCGCTCAAGTTTCCTTCGATTGTTGGATGGAGCAAGAGGAAGAAGGATGGCAGGCCGAGCATATAGCGAAATGTAGGCAAGAATTTGAAAACGCAGTAAACGTTTGGGTGAAATTTAGGCAGGCTAGCAACACTCTTGATCCTAATATTTTTTCACCAACCATAATCGCCGATATTGCGCCGGTTACAGACAAATCGGAATTTTCCTGTTTGTCAGGAGAGCCCACTTCTTACCCGCCGTCGCACGATTATTTGATCCAATTCCAGCACAACAGCGCGCAAATTAACGATGCCGCGGAGACGGTGCTGAGCGCGAGTGCCATTCAAGCCAGTGGCGTTGAGACTATCGAAGTCTTTATCGAGGGGCATGCCGATCTCTCGGGAGCAGCCGGTTACAATATTGATTTATCGCTGAGACGTGCGCTCGCGGTCTGGCGGAGAATGATAGCGCTTGGTGTCTCACCGGACCAAATGTGGATCGGTCCTAGAGGTGAGTTGAAGCCTATATCTAGCTCCGCTGACGGCACTCGAAACTCTTTAGACCGACGTGTTGCTGTGATTTTGGCCGGAGAGCCAAGTGGCGAACTGGTTGAGCCTAACAAGTGCGTGGACCAGAAAAGTCTGCCAATTAGTTTGACTGAAGCGCCTGATCTAACCGAAGTTCTAGGCAAATGATGGTGTATGAGGCAAGGCCCTCTACCCTTTATAGGGCGTGCCGGGCGTCCTCAAGTCGGAGCCACATTCGCCTCCCTTGTGCTCCGACACCCCGGCCCATTGCCGCCAGCCCATGTGAAATGGGTTATGTGTGGAAGGGAAGCGGGGAAACTCGAAACATGCACGATGAAACGGTAATGCTCGACGTCTACTTGCTACCGTCTACTGGACACTATCTTTATTTAATTAACGTCAAAAAACCTGTGCGGCCGGGATCAACGCGGAGGTAACTAATCACTACCGCTTTTTTTCTCATCGACCACGCCGGCGTCTATCGCACCATACTTGAGCAACTGGTGCAGCCACCCGGGTGGTGCGAAGGCGATCAAGGACATACGCCGCCTAATACCTTGAACCAGATGAGCCAGACTCTCCTTTAAATCAGCTCCGAGTTTGTCCCAATTTATATGACGACGGACAGTTTCTTTTGGAATCTGCTTGGTGGACACGCGGTCTCGGGATGTTTGACGTGAGCCGAAAGACGAGCCGGACCCTGGTCGCGCTCTGTTGTTTAAAGGTGAAAATTCGCGTCAATTAAATTCAAGTTAGGCCTCATTTATTGTCATTTAATTGTCCCATTAATGGAAAAAATATTGTAAATTAATGACGCATTGAATTGTCTGACGTCAGCGCCTATGGGACAGATTGAATTAATTGCATAAGGGAGGATTTCTGGCTCATCGTAGTGACCGAGAGGAACGAAGATGAGACAGAAACCAGTGACACGTCGAACAGCCTAATTTAGGGAATGAGGACGGCCCTTCCTCTTATTTTACCGGCATGCAGATCGTGCAGAGCCTGATTGGCGTCGGCGAGTTTATATTCATGCGTGGCGAGATTAACCAGGCCGCGATCCGCCAGCGCCATCAACTCGACCAATTCGGCATAAGTGCCGACCAAATTGCCGACAATTGTCTTCT
>JABJAL010000130.1 GCA_018669005.1 Nitrospinaceae bacterium | reverse complement strand
TGCCTCGGACTGTGTATAGCGATGCTCGGCCATCATCTTGGCCGTCGAAAGAACAAAAGCCATAAAAATCCACCATCAGAAATATCAAAACCAACAGGGAATATGATAGAAAAAACGGTTCACATTATACCTAATTAAAAAATCAAACATATCGCCACTAAAACACTCTTCAAATCCACCTGTGGTGTAGAAAAAAAAGACCACAGCCTTATTATGACGAGGCCGCTTGTGAGATCCTTTGGCGACGCATATTCTTCTTAGGTAGCTCCAGCGCTCTTCCGGCCGGTGACTCTCGTAGCCCGCCTCCTTCCGGAACTCTGACTCGGCGTCAGCCACATGCCCTTGGAGCACCACGACGCTAATGCCTTCTAAACTCTTGGATATTTTTCCGTGGAACTGACTCAATATGAAATACTCGCCATCATCCTGGGCGCCTTCGGAACAGGATTCTTCAAATCGACCTTCAGCATGGGGATCGGCCTTGTATTGGTACCGTTCATGCTTATCTTCTGGCCCACACGTTTTGTCATAGGCATCATCTCGATCCACATGCTCGTCTCAGACTATGCTCTCATCCATCTTTTCTGGAAACAGTGGGAGTGGCGCCTGGCCAAACTCGTCATCCCCGGCTTCTACGTCGGGATTATATCGGGCACGGCAATTCTGGCGAGCTTGCCCGATTTCTGGATAAGAAAATTCATCGGGTTCATTTGCGTGGTATTCATCTTTTCGCAAGGATGGTCCGAGTTCAAAGGCGGGTTGCCCACCCCGAGAATCGGAAAAAGCGCGGGAGCCATCATTGGCCTTATCGGAGGAGTAGTCAGTGCGCTCACCCACACCGGTGGCACGGTACTGACGCTGTACCTGCTCAGCCAGGGGGTAAAAAAGGTCAACCTCGTTGCGACGATTCTCATCACATGGCTATTCGTCAATCCTGTGAAAGTCAGTGCCTACTATGCTGCCGGGCTTCTGAACAACACACTGCTTATCGCCGGGGCCGCCTCCATCCCCTTAGCCTTCTCGGGCGGCTGGATCGGGAGAAAATTGCTAGACAAAATGTCCCAGCGCTTTTTCAACACGACTATTCTAGCTTTGGCGGCAGCGGCGGCCATTCGCCTGCTCTGGGAGTAGCTCGTGTTCGACTTCACCCCTCTTCAGTGGATGCTGCTCTTTATCGGTGCATTCGGAAACGGGTTCCTCAAGCGCACCTTCGGCGCGGGCGTGGGCATAACCCTGATGCCAACGCTCGCGCTCGTCTTCTCCGCCAAGTTCGCGCTGGTCTACCTGGCACTGTGCACGACATGGGTGGATCTGGGGATCTCTCGCCAGATGTGGCGAAACTGGGACCGGAGGACCACCTACATTTTCTTGCCTGGTATGGCGGTGGGTGTCATTTTCGGTGGATGGGTTCTGACATGGGTCCCCGAGCAAGAGTTGCGCATGTTCATCGGCGGCCTTTGCGGGCTCATCGCCGCCTATCAAATATTCGTCGAATTTCGGGGACGGCCCGTTAAAATACCGCCGATACCGGTCTGGGCCGGCATCGGCATCGGCACGGTCAGCGGAATGAACTCCACCATCGCAAATGCGGGCGCCACCCTCCTGGTGCCCATCATGATCGGCCAGAACATCGCCCCAAGAATGATCGTGGGAACCATCTGGGCGATCTTTTTTCTCGTGAATCCTCTTCGCGTCGCCGCCTACTGGAACGCAGGCGTTCTCACCGAATCTGTGGTTTTCGCCACCCTCATGGTGATCCCAATGCTCTGGGCTGGTGTGCGATGCGGAGCCTGGCTTCAGCCCCGGATGCAACGCCGGGTGTTCAACCTGTGTGTGCTCTCCATCGCACTCATCGGATCGCTCCGAATACTCATCTATAACTAACGCGACACCCTAAAACCTAGGCGGTCAGCTCTGCGTGGATATCCTCTGGCGCCATGGGCAGTTCAACCGGTTTTTTACGCTTGGCCGCCAAATCACAGGCCATGGTGAGCATGAGATTACGCTGGCCCTCGGCCCCAGTTGCGTGCGGCGTTTTCACGCCGGTGTAGATATGGGCCAACCAGGAGTTTGACTCATCGCGCATCGGACCCCAAAAATCGCCATCCGACATATCGCCCGCCGGGTAACTCCCGAGAAAATTAACATGGCGCCCATCGCCCCGATGCGAGGGAAGGGGTTCCGCCGTGGCCATGACCATATCGGCGTGGGTGTCGTCAATAGTCAGCGCCCCCTCGGTCCCGATAAAGCCCACCGTGAGCGAGTAGGTTGAGGCAGGCCAATTGACCGGCATTCCCCAGCTGCAATCCATGCTCCAGATGCTTCCGTCATCAAAGGTAAAAATGTTGAAGGTAGCGTCCTGAGTGCCTACCCCCGCCATCGTTCTCGTCACTGCGCGCGAGATGACCTCGACCGGTTTTTTCGTGTCGCCGAGCATGAACAGCGAGGCATCGAGTGCGTGGGTGCCCGAGATGACCATCGGGCTGAGCAGCGAGCGGTCCTCGTTCCCGGCAAGGCGCGTGATTCCAACCATCTGGTTGACGAAAGCCCGTGTCGAGGCAGTGGTGATATCACCAAGGCGACCCAGGCGAATATGCTCGCGCGCCGTTAGCCAACGACGGCGAAAACGCTGGGTGTAGCCCACCAAAATCTCCGCGCCCGCTGCCTCTGCGTCCGCAATCACCTTGGCCGATTCGACAAGGTTCGTTGCCAGAGGCTTCTCAACCAGAATCTTGTGCCCACCCTCAATTGAGGCGAAAAGTGTGCGGGCATGCCATTCCTCGTCCGTGGCGAGAACAGATGCGTTGACTTCCGGGCGCTTCAATAATTTCCGGTAATCCGTCGTGAAAAAATCGGCATCCAGATCCTCGGCGAGTTTCTTTCCTTTTTTCTCGTCTATATCGCAAAGACCTATCCACTCGGTTCCGGGATACTCCCTGGCGCACCTGCCGCGAATAGCGCCTACTCTTCCACAACCAACAATAGCGAGACCAATCGAATTTTTTTCCAGTTTACTCATTTCACACTCCCCTACATTGAATCAGGTTGAATAAAAAATAATCGGCATGAATCATATTAAGCGGGTAAATTGCACTACCACCCCGCCGCACTTGAGGCTCTTCGTGCATCGGCGCCACCTAAAAGGACGCCCTCCTTTGGGTCCTTCACGATGCAGCAAACGCTTCCAAGCTGGCGACTATAGTCGGGCAACACATCGAGCTTGTAGCCTCGCTCTCGAAGCCCTTGCCCCCCCTCGCGCTCAATGCGCTCCTCGACCACCGTTCTGCCCGGGTTGTATTGATGCGGCCAAAACGTATTGGGAAAATTATACGTCGCCACCCGAGGAGCCTCGACCGCCATCTGGGGAAGCATCCCAAACTCGATAACGTTCAGAAAAACCTGAAGCATCGCCTGAGGCTGCACATCACCGCCCGGCGTTCCCAAGGTCATGAAAATATCGCCATCCTTAAGAACAAGCGCCGGGGCCGGAGTCAGCCGGGGCCGCTTCCAGGGTGCCACCGCACTGGGGTGACCCTCGTCCAGCCAATTTTGCGTACCCCTGGGGGAAACGATGGAACCCACACCCGGGATTATCGGCGTATCGATACAGGGGTCCGAGGGTGTGGCCGAAAAAGCGTTGCCCTCTGAATCAATCACAGTGCAATAGGAAGTGTCCTGCGCGGGCTTTCCTGTCTCGGGGGCAGCCATTGGTTTTATGGCCACGCCATTTTGAGGCGCCACCCCATCTCCCTGAAACGCCCAGGGGTTACCCGCCTGCGGCATTTCTCCGAATGCCTTGGGGCGATCAAGTAGCCCTGCGCGCTCGGCAGCATATGATTTCGAAAGAATGCCCTCAAGTGGCACTTGAATAAAATCCGGATCGCCGTAGTAGTGCTCCCGATCAGCGAAACAAAGATCGAGCGCCCCTATAAGCCGGTGCAGGTAATCGGGGGAATTGTGGCCAAGAGAAACAAAGTCCGTGCCCTCAAGCAAATTTAGCGTCGCCGGAAGAACCGGTCCCTGGCACCACGGGCCGCAGCCATACACTTCATAGCCCTGAAAATCAGTGCGAACAGGTGTCTCTTCCCGAACGCCGCACTCGGCCAAATCCGCCATCGTGAGGAAGCCGCCCTCGGCCTGGACAAAATCGACAATTCGCCTCGCCGTCTCGCCCTTGTAAATCTCATCGCGGGCCGCCCGGATGCCAGCCGTTCGCCCGCCCGAAGCTTTTTCTTCGGCCCGCGCCATCCGCTTCATTGTTTCGGCCAGCTCTTTTAAATAAACCTTGCCGCCAACCGGGATAACCTCGCCGTCCCTGAAATAAATCTTTCGTGTTTCCCCCCACCGCGAATATGACTCGCTAAGGCTGGCAATGTGTTCATAAAGGACAGGGAACATCGCGTAGCCCTCGCCTGCCAGTTCAATGGCGTCCCCCGCAACTTCGGCGAAAGTCATCGTGCCCCATTGTTCAAGCGCCATGAGCCAGGCGTCTGCCGCCGCAGGCGTCACCGTTCGCAAAACCCCAACAGGCATGTCTGAGTCGTGATTATCTCTGAAGTACTCAAGCGAGGCCGCCCGAGGCCAGCGGCCCACCCCATCGATGGTGACAACCCTGTTTTCTTTTTTGAGGTAAACGATAATGGGCGCCACACCAAGAAAGGAAGTGAAATCCTGGAGTAAAACGTTGATGCAAATGCCGGCAGCGACTCCGGCATCTATGGCATTCCCGCCCCTCTCCAATACCCGAAGCGCCGCCCGCGTAGCCAGGGGGTGCCCCGTCGAGGCCATCGCGCTATGGCCCACCGCCTGCGGGCGATGAGCAATGTATTCTTTTCCATCTGGTGTGGTGTGGCGAAAAGACATCAGGAAACCTCAAACATGCCGCTATCTAGAAGAGGGAATACTCTATCAAGAATCCTTTTTTTTGTCCGTATTGACGAAGTAGATACCCGCCGCAACCAGTGCCGCCCCACCGAGCATAAATGCCGTTAGCGGCTCGGCCAGAAGAATCCCACTCAAGAACACCCCAAACACAGGGCACAGGAACATGAACGCGCTCACCCGACTGGGCGGATAGTTGGCCAGGAGGTGTACCCAGATGAGCATGGCGATACCGGTCCCCACCAGCCCGTTATAAGCGACGTTCATGCTCACGAGGGGATTGGTAAAGTCAGGAAAGCTGAAGCCCTTAAACCCGGCCAGGACGAGAAAAATCCCAAATGCGACAAACTGTGTCCAGGCAGTGATACGGAAGGGATCAATCCCTTTAAGGTTTTGCCTAAGATAGAGCGACTGGATGCCCCAGGAGATAGCGGCCAGGATGACAAGCCCGTCGCCATAGATAGAGTAGTCGCCACTGCCCATGAGTTTTTCGCCAAACAGAACAATAATCCCGCCAAAGGCGGCAACGAACCCGAAAATCGCGCGCGGGCCAAGACGCTCGCCCGGAATGAAATAGAGGGCAAGAGCCGTATAAATAAGTGGCTGGGTGTAGAGGAACACCGAGGTGCGTCCCGCCGTCGTATAAATAGTGCCGTGGTAGCTGAACACGAAAAGAAAATTGTGAAGCACCGTGTTCACCCAAAAGGCAGGTCTGCCCACCGGCGGCTTCCAGGGGCCGCCTCTAATCGCAATGAGGCTGAAAATGAATGCGGCCGATAAAATGCTTCTCAACCAAAGGAAGGTGAACGGCTCGATAAATCCAAGTCCGGTCTTAATGGAAGGAAAACTCAGGCCCCAAAGAAATGTAACCGCACCAATGAGTAAATAGAATATCAAACCGAAAAAATCCTTTCGAGGAATGCTCCAGTAGAGCGTCTGGACCCTATTAATTCATTTTGGCGATGGACGAGACAAACGAACCGAACGCGGCACCAGCCAGACGATCCCTGTTTCGCGGCAAAACGCTCTGCCCCACACGCACTTTTTGGTCCAGCTTGTTGTGGCAATGATCACAACGCGGCTGAGCCGTCTGGGGAACGATGAACCGCCTCGCAGGCCGTCCGCCTATCCGGTGCCCGTTATGACACTGAACACATCCGAAGGGAAGCGTGGCATGGTCAAGAATGGCGTGAAAATCCTCCTCCTCAAGCTTCAGGATTCGCGCCTCTGAATGGCACTTCACACAATCCCTATCCGCAACAGGATGAAAAACGCGGGAGGGTTGCTTGTAGTCGCCTATGATGAATTTGACCGAATCCTTGGCCGCAAGATATGTGGTCCGGAGCATACCCGTAATCCCCTCCTCGCCGTGGCAGGAGATACACTTCACCTCCCCGCTCGACAAGTGCCTTCCTCCGAGGGTGCGTACTTTCGCTTTGGGGCGGGTGCCATCGTCTAGATAGTCCTGATGATCCTGTAAATGGCATGAGGTACAAAATGGATTGTAGGATTCCACAGCCCGGATTCCGTATAGAGCGCCCACCCCCAGAGCGGGCAAAACGATAAGCAACACTAGAATGACAACTGCTAGGCTTCGCGGGACAAACCGCATAAAAATCTCCAATAATCGAGGCGGGCGCCATGCTAGCATCCCCTCGCGCGGGCGGGCAATGAACGAAAAATCGCCTTATGGCCTTCCACGCGAAGTGGCCATTTGCTAGGATAGTTTCGCTAAAGGAGGAGGATTTTTTATGGCTCGCACCAGTTTTGGACCGAAACGACGACCGGGCGTCAGACCAAGAACAAAGCAAAAGACACCTGAGCCCTCGGGAGAGAGCGCCAAGGAAATTGCCGCCCGCCTAAAGGGTGCAGCGGCCATCGGCAAGAACGCGGCCCCCTATCGCCGCCAATCACTCGATATCCACGGATGGCTTTGCGCCAAATGCGGGATGGATTTTAATGAGAACAATCTCCACCTCCTCACAGTCCACCACCGGGACAGTAACCACAAAAATAATCCTCCCGACGGCAGCAACTGGGAGAACCTGTGCGTTCACTGCCACGACGACGAACACTCGCGCAACATGCTCGGAGATTATTTGGGCGGCGGAAGATAAACTCATCCCCAACACCTGGGCTTACCTATGATTCTAAGCGTTCAACCATCACCGGCCCAAGGCAAATCCGGCGTGCCAGGCTCAAAGTCGCATGCCATCCGGGCCATTGCGCTCGGCTCGCTCGCCTCGGGCGAGAGCCGAATTCGCAATCCACTGGATTCAGACGACGGGCGCTCTGCCGCCGCCGTATACAGTGCGATGGGCGCCGAGATATCGAAGCAAGATGGTCTATGGACCATTCGCGGCTTCGGAGGCCGGCCCTCCGCGCCAGAGGGGGTCATCAATGTGGGAAACTCGGGAACGAGTTGCCGCATGGGGCTTGGCACGGCGGCGCTGCTCTCAGGCGGCGAGGCGCACTTCGATGGCGATGCTCAAACCCGAAAGCGCCCAATGGGCCCGCTTCTTAAGGCGCTCTCCTCACTCGGAGCTAGCACCGCATCAGATAATGGCGATGGATGCCTGCCCGCCAGGGTCTCTGGGCCCTGGCAAGGCGGGGCGGCCCAGGTTGATGGCACCACAAGTCAGTACACCTCGAGCCTCATTCTAAACGCGCCCTTCGGCGAGGCAGAGAGCATCATCGAGCCCATCGATCTCAATGAAAAACCTTATGTGGACATGACAGTGTGGTGGCTCGACAAACTGGGGCTATCCTATGAGCGCGAGGGTTATGAGCGCTTCCGGGTACCTGGTGGGCAGCAGCTTGATGCATTCGACATCGAGGTTCCGGCTGATTTCAGTTCGGCAGCCTTTCTCATCGCCGCCGGCGCTTTGCCGGAGGGCGATGTTCTCCTTGAAGGGCTCGACATGGACGACCCGCAGGGGGATAAGGCGATGCTCGCCATGGTGGCCGAAATGGGCGCCGAGGTGAACGAGGAGAGCGGAGCACTTCGTGTCCGGGCACGGGCGCTCAAGGGCTGTGAATTCGACCTGAACGCCACGCCGGATCTTCTACCCGTCATGGCCGTCCTGGGCGCATTCGCCGAGGGGGAAACCCGGCTCCTAAATGTTCCCCAGGCGCGCATCAAGGAAACCGATCGCATCGCCGCCATGCGCCAGGTGCTCGAATCACTGGGTGGCTCGGCCACCGAGATGCCGGACGGTCTTATCGTCCAGGGGGGCGGCCTCCGGGGAGGAAAAGCCCACGGATTCAACGATCACCGCGTTGTCATGGCCGCCGCCATCGCTGGGCTCACCGCCCCCAAGGGAGTAGAGGTCGACACGGCCGAGGCAATGGCGATAACCTTCCCAGACTTCTGCGAGCGCATGTGTTTACTGGGTGCAAGGATGGAGACGAACTAGATGCCTATCTACGAGTACGAATGCCAAGGTTGTGGATTCATATCGGGCCACCTGGTGATGAAGCCCTCCGACCGGCGCAAACTCACCTGCCGCCAGTGCGAATCGAAAAAACTTCGCAAGGTAATGTCGCGTTTTGCTGCACACAAAACCGAGTCCCAGCGTCTCGATGAATTCAACCCGAGCGATGCGCGAGGCGATTCGTTCTATAAAGATGACAGGAACATCGGTCTCTGGGCTCAAAAAAGAGCCCAGCAGATGGGCCTCGACCTGGGTGAATCATTCGGTGAAACGCTCGAAAAAGGCAGGTCCAGAAAAATTCTCGACAATTTGTAGAAAATAATTACATCCGCCCATCCTAGCCTCGGTGCCTATATGGCCGAAAAAACCAAACAGCCCGCCGACAATCCCCGCCGTTGCCCCTGGGCAGAGGAGAGCTCGCTCCTCGCGAAATATCATGACGAGGAATGGGGCGTGCCCGTAAAAACCGACGCGGCTCATTTTGAGCGGCTCTCGCTTGAGGTCTTTCAAGCCGGCCTCTCCTGGCGGACCATCCTTCACAAACGAGTTGCCTTCCGCTCGGCATTCGCCCGCTTCTCGCCTCAGAAAGTATCCGCCTTCACCGAAAAGGACATACGCCGCCTTCTGGACGATGCAGGCATCGTGCGCCATCGGGGAAAGATTGGGGCGACTATCGACAATGCAGGGCGCCTTATCGCTCTCTCAAAGGCACATGGTGGATTCTCAAGCTACCTCGAATCGCTCCCCGGCGATTTAGATACGCTTCGGCCAATATTTCGAAAAGAATTTCGTTTCATGGGACCTAAAATATCGGAGAGCTACCTCGAATCCGTGGGGAAAATCCCGATTCGGCATCATCGGCTATGTTGGAAATCGAATTTAAACATAAAGCGGACTTGAGACAGAAGGCCCCAAACGATACCTTGTAGGAGAGATTCAGCCCTAGAAAGCCGGGCGATGATAATGGCTCTATGAGCTTGGAGAATAAAGGTGTTTATTTTCAAGGAAGTTCAGCACTTACTCGGCGTTGCGGTTCCTGTCATCGTTCAGATAGGGGTATTTTATCTGATCCTTCGATTCACCTTCGCAATTTCTAACGTCCTTGTTCGCCTTTCTGCTCTAAATAGACCTCCGAAACCTGTTGCTGTTGAGGAGCCAGAGGACGAGCCTATTGATGCAGAATTTCAAGAAGACGAAGGCGAGCAGGCCGCCCTTCCCGAAAAAACTGGCGAGAACTAGCGCCGCCGCACAGGAAATCTGAGAATACTGTACCCCTTGTGAGTGAGGGGCTCCAAGATTCGCCTCTCCGGCTATTTATCCTTTTTCTCTGAACTGAAAAAAGATTCACTAAGCGTTTTTTTAATCAACGCCACCTGACCATCAAGTTCAAGAACCGAAGCCTTCTGGATGTATTCTCCCGTATGTCTGATAATGGGCATCACGCGCTCATCGGCGCGCGGCTTGGGCGTAATAGAAGGCGCTACACTCAAGAGCGTTGCGTATGCGACAGAGAGGAAAAAAATCCCTTTCCCAACGCCGATGGCCCCACCAGATATCCGATTCAAGTAGCCGTTCGGGGATGCCCCGGAAAAATGCAATACCATTCTTCCGGTGATGCTCGCGGCAAGCCAGACGACAACAAACACACCCGTGAACGCCGTACTGCGCGAGGACCACGAACTACTCACCCACAAACTTAACGTGTCCTCGAATACGGGGCCAAAGTAAGTGGCCGCAGCATAACCGGTCACAATAGACAAAAGGGATGACACTTCTTTCAGCGCACCCCGAAAAAAACTTCGCAGGAAAAACACCACAAGAATAAGAAGAACTGCGCCATCCGTGGCAGGAAAATTACTCATAGGATCAATACTGAACCAAAAAGAGGCGGGAGTGGAACTCACATAAAAAATGAGATACGCATTTTCTCTTCGGGATAATCATGAAAGAGGCACTCACTCGGACATATCCTTCAACATCACCATAGCGTCCTCGCCGTTATCTGGATAATACTTGGGCCGCATCGCCACAGAGTTGAAGCCAAATTTCTCATACAACGAAAGCGCTGCCTTGTTGCTTATCCGGGCTTCGAGGGTGGCCCGAACCGCACCTCGATTTCGAGCGTCCTCGATAATTTCCGTCAACAGAAACTTGCCAACGCCCCGCCGCCTCGCCTCGGGGGAGACTGTCACATTCGTGATATGGCACTCGTCCTTCACTTCCCACCAACAAGCATATCCGACGACGACCTTGTCTTGCCTGTTTTCTCCACCATCGAGTTCCTCTGCGATAACCGGGCGTGAGAACGGAATTTTCTCAATCTCTCTTAAAAAGGCGTCCTCCGTCCAGGGCAAAGAAAAAGAGCGGACCTCGATGGCCATCACCACAGGAATATCGCTCACCTCCATCGGGCGAAGGCGAAATTCCAGATATGGGGCGCCATCCGCTCCAATTGAGGACTGAATGCCTCGGCTCATATCTTCGGCCCTCTGGCTCAAACCACCACCTCCTCGAAACAAATTACATGCCGCCCTTTCGGCGAACCCGTTTGATGACTATAATCCTATTTACATTCATATTCACGTATCGGAGGAAGAAGTCGCGTTTCCGTCTTATTTAGGACGGAGAGCGGCCCCGAGTTCTATATAAACCGGAGTTTCCATTAATTTCAGGAGGATAATCATGGGCGCATCCCTTACGCTACTTGGCCACTCAAGCTTTTTGATGAAAACGGACGGCGGAAAAACTATTTACATCGACCCCTGGCTCGATTGCCCTACCTGCCCTGACAGTTTCAAAACGCCGGAAAAAGCTGACCTCATTTTCGTCACTCACGGGCATTTCGACCACACGGCAAGCATTGCGCAAATCTACAAGAACAGCCCCTGCCCGGTGGCAGGGCCCTATGAGCTTATAAACCTCCTCGCCGCAGACGCCGAAATGGCGGATGGACACCCAGCCGCCATGGGCAAAGGGGGCACGGTGGCCTTCGGCGACATCTCGCTCACCCTCACCCATGCCATGCATAGCTCAAGCTACGGCAAGGATGCGGCTTACGCAGGCGAACCAGCTGGCCTCATCATCACGCTTGAGGATGGCAAGCGCATCTACAACGCTGGCGACACGAACGTCTTTGGTGACATGGCGCTTATCGAGGAAATCTATAAACCCGACTTATGCCTCCTCCCCATTGGCAGCCGCTTTACGATGGACCCGGTCGAGGCGGCCAAGGCCTGCGAGATTCTTAATGCCAGGCACGTCGTGCCGATTCACCACTCCACCTTTCCACCACTTACAGGCACTCCGGCGAAATTTGAGGAAGAGGTTAAAAAAAGAGGGCTTTCAACAAAGATCACTGTGATTGAGCCCGGCCAGAGCGTTAGCGTTTAGGGCATCTCTATTGCCGCACAAAATAAAAAGGGGGCTTCCAAGGAGGCCCCCTTTTTTCTTTTAACGCTGAATTAACGGATTAAGGTCGCCATGACAGCGCCTCTCGACATCAAGCTCCCGGACCCATCGGCAGGGTTCCACGTGATGCTGAAACCCAGGGGGGCTATCTGCAACCTCGATTGCACGTACTGCTATTTTCTTGAAAAAGAAAAGCTCTATCCTGACGCCGCTTTTCGAATGAGCGATGAGACGCTCGAAAATTTCACGCGCCAGTACATCGAGGCCCATTCGGGCTCGGCCCAGCGGGTCCCGGAGACAACCTTCGGCTGGCAGGGGGGCGAGCCCATGCTCATGGGCCTTGATTTTTTTCGCCGCGCCGCCGCATTTCAGGAAAAACACCGACCGCCCGAGATGCGCGTCCTCAACGCGCTCCAGACCAACGGAACCCTCATCGACGACGAGTGGTGCCGCTTTTTCCGAGAAAACAACTTCCTCATCGGCATCAGCCTTGACGGCCCCCGCGAGATGCACGACGCCTACCGGGTGGATAAAGGGGGGCAACCCACCTTCGAGCGGGTTATGGCCGGGCTCGAATTGTTAAAAAAGCATGGCGTCGAATTTAATGTCCTCACCACCATACATGCCGCAAATGCCGAAAATCCGATTGAAGTCTACAAATTCCTGCGCGATGAAATCGGCGCCCGCTTCATTCAGTTTATCCCCATCGTTGAACGAGATAACGACACCGGTTTCCAGGAAGGCGTCGCCGTGACGAAACGCTCCGTGACGGGAATTCAATATGGCTTATTTCTCAACACCATTTTCGACGAATGGGTCCGCCGGGACGTGGGCCGAGTGTTCGTTCAAATTTTCGATGTGGCGCTCAATGCCTGGGCGGGAGATCGGCCCGGCCTGTGTATTTTCGAGGAAACCTGTGGCCTCGCCCTCGCGTTGGAGCACAACGGCGACCTCTATTCGTGTGACCACTACGTCGAGCCACGCCACCTCATCGGCAACCTAAAGAAATTGCCTCTCATCAACATGGTGAACTCCGAGCGCCAACAAACCTTCGGCCTTGCCAAGAAGGACGACCTGCCCCGCTATTGCAGGGCGTGCGAGGTCCGCTTCATATGCAACGGCGGTTGCCCAAAAAACAGAATACGCAACGCCCCTGACGGCGAGGCAGGGCTGAATTACCTTTGCGAGGGATACAAGGCTTTCTTCAAACACATCGACGCGCCGATGCGCTTTATGGCGGGCGAGCTAAAGGCAGAACGACCACCAGCCAATATCATGCGAAGAATAGAATCGGATGATGCAGAGGGGCTTAAGAATCGCTTCGCCACCGCCGGAAGAAACGACCCGTGCCCATGCGGGAGCGGGGAAAAATATAAGCGCTGCCACGGGCGATAGCGGCTCCGGGCCCGACAATTACCCTGCGGCGCTGCGCCCACCATCTACAATGATGTGCTGGCCGGTGAGATAGTCCGATGCCGCCGAGCACAAGAACACCGCCGCCCCAGTAACATCTTCGGCCTCTCCCGCCCTGCCCGCCGGGGTGCGGGCAATCACCGCTTCCATTTTTTGAGAATCAGCATAGAGCCCTTCAGTTAGGGGCGTTCGCGTCAACTGGGGTCCCAGCGCGTTGATCTGAATATCATGGGGCGCCCACTCAAGCGCGAGTGCCCGCGCAAGGGAAACCATCCCGCCCTTGGCTGCGATGTAGGCCGACTGAAGAGGGACCGCCGCCTCGGCCAGCATCGAGGAGATGAAAAGAATCTTGCCGCCACCATTGCCAATCATCGCTCGCGCCGCCGCCTGAGCACAGAGATATCCCCCCCTAACATGCACCGCAAGGAGAGAGTCAATTTCCTCTGTTGTCGTTTCAAGGGCTGGCTTGAGGACATGAAGCCCGGCACTCATCACCATGGCGTTGAGCCTTCCATGCTCGGCGACAACCCCCTCCACCAACCCGGCCACCTCGCCGGGCGAGGAAACATCGCAGGCCGCGAACTGGACAGAAAGACCTTCATTGCGGAGCGCGCTGGCCGCCGTTTCACCTTTTTCCTTAGAGCGGCTGGAAAGCGTCACGCGGGCGCCCGCCTCGGCCAATGCCCGCCCGATGGCCAATCCGATTCCAGTGGCACCGCCGGTTACGACAGCCACCCGGCCCTCCATAGAAAACGGATTCATCGCCGACTCCTCAACTGAACTACAAGGTAAAGGAGGCATCTCGCGTATATTTATCGAGTTGCTCTCTGACGCCAGAGCCATAGCCTTTGAACATTTCGATGGCAATCTGCTTGCTTCCCTCAACAGCTGGTTGATCAAACGGATTGACGCCGCGAAGCAGACCACCGTATACCGCCGCCCACTGCCAAAGGGCAATGGCCGAGGCAATTTCACCCGCGCCGAGGCTACCCAGCGTCAGGACCGAGTGTGGAATTTTCATCCGCTCGGCTTCTCCTGCAACACCCGCGTGCTCTAGGTCTAGGTATTGTCCGGCAGAAACGTCATCTCGCATATTAAAATCGCCATCAAAGGAATCAACACGAACGCTCAATCCCGCCATCGTGGTCCGCCCATCGAAATAACGCTGATTCGTGTGATGCTGACTCTCGGGCGCCTCGGCGAAAAGAAATGTCTGCCCCTTCCCGGCCTTGCAATAACTCTCGTGCACGAGTTGAACAATGAGCTTTCCCAGGCCAGAGAGTGATTTTGTGTAGATAGGCATGAAAATTTCGGTGTAGCCGCCAAGCTCGGCTCGCCATAAGGAAAGAGCCAACGCCTTAGCCATATTCTCCCCAACGGGAATATCAGGCGATAGCCTCTCGTTCGCGGCCTTAAAAGATGTGGCAATCTCCCTAATTGTCTCCATTCCCCCTAGCGCGAGGGCAAGCGGGAGCAGAGCATTATTTTGTGCCGCCGAAAATCGACCGCCCACGCTATCTGGATGAGGAAAACTAGGAACTCCCTTCTCCCGAACAAGCTCAGCGAGCCTATTCTGTCCTGATCCTACAACAGGAAGGATGGTGTAGCCCTTTTCTAGTATTACTCTTGTTTCTTGAACCACATTTTCCGTGTTGCCCGACTTGCTCACTGGCAGCACCAGCGTATTCGAAGGCGAGAAGCGAGCTTTGCCTGAGATCATCTCGCCCAACAGGCCGGCGGGGTCGGTTCCGTCGAGCAGATGGAGCGATCGCTTGGCGCCAGCCGTAGAAAGTGCCGCGTAAAGCGCCCAGACATTACGAATCGAGCCGCCGTTTCCAACTACAACAATATGCTCTTTCCCCTCTGCAAGTGTCAGCCTATCCGCAATACCTACTAAATCGGCTTCCACCACGGCGAACGTGGGCTGCCTCTCGCCACCCTGATAACGACCAATGGCCTCTCCCACGCCTGCAGGATTGGCAAGCAACTCCCGCCCTGCCTCCCAGAAATCTGCCAAATCGCCTGGAATCGTTCCGAGCGCGGCGTCCCACTGTTTTGTATAGAAATATAAGCTCAATTCTTCCTACCCCAGAAAAAAACTTCGCGGTCTTGCCTAATCATTATTACCCGAGAGACTCGGCAGTGAGATGGGCCATTATCGATGTTTGGACAATGGGGATCAGCCCAGCCTCGGGAAGCCCTAACTCCGAGAATACGCGGGCGCCTATATCCTTGACCGAAGCCGCCTCGCCCAATTCAGCCGAGGCTTGGTGTACAAGCTCATTAATTATTCGGATGTAGGCCTCCCCATTGTTGATATGAACCTGGACTTCGGCCCCTCGCCAAATCCTATCGCTCAATTGAGACAGAAGAACCTCCGCTCCATTTATAGCCCTGAGTTTGTTCAGGCTCTCCAGCGTCTGCCCCATATCTTCATAAATGGGAAGCGCCCCAGGCTCAGGCAAGACATCACCGCAAAAAAGCGCCCCCTCCGAAGGAATGTAGAGAGATATACTCCCCGGAGAGTGTCCCGGTGTATGAAGAACCTCTATCTTCATATCACCACCAAGGTCAATCACATCGCCCTCATCCAGAAGATCTGTTACCCTAACAGACCCCGATGTATTTTTTTCGCACATGTTGCCCACCGGACGAATCCTCTCTTGATATTCAAGACTCTCGATTATCGCCTTGTCTCGTCTGTGAGCAAAAAACCGTGGCTGTGCGCGTTCCGCCAAAACCCCATTTCCTCCTACATGATCGAAATGACCATGCGTGTTTATGACGAATTCGACATCCTCGGGCTTGCGGCCAAACGACTCGATGCATTCAAATATCTCTTCAGCACCCGACTTTACTCCCGTATCGATTACCGTGAGATGCTCGCTATCAATCACATACACAGGCACAAAACGCTTAATTTTTGCCCCAGTGGGCATTTCTATTTCAAAATTGAGCAAAAGCGAATGAATATGCTCCGTAACACGCATAAAAAATCCCTCAGACGTTCGACAAAAGAAAACAGGGCAGAAATTTGTCGTTATCGAACAAATAAAATAGACGCATTCGTTCATTTGCTCAAATACTAACGAACTTCAACGAAAAACATAATTCAAAAAAAATCCCACCGAAAAGATAACGACGCGACATGATGCGAGGCCCGCATAAAATGCTCAATCTCTTTATTGCAAAGGATTAAAAGCATATGCAGGGCCTTTGGTCCGCTCTTTCCAACAACATACATCAAGCATTACTAAATCGTGAATATACATTACATACACTCCCTAGATCTTTTACGACCATTCATCACAACAACTGCACATAAACACAAAAGAGATCAAAAAGATTCAACTCATCTTCGAGAGAAAAAAAAATTGAATTAATTTTTTAAAAAAAATAGAAAACCGTTTTTTTGATTCATTTTTCACTTTTCAGCGCGACAAGTACAAATAAAATCGTTGTCTTGACGATCAAACCTCACATTCTTTTTTAGAAACACCTCGAAAAACTTTGAATTAAATGAAAATAACGCTTGACCAAACAACGAAATTTACTTTAAGTTTCCTAATGTGCGTATATTTCATTTAATGGTACACGAATGAAATATATTTTTTAGACAACATCGGCTTTATGTAGTCGCTTGCTCCGCCGATGAGAAGCGCTTGCATCGCGCGCCTGACCGCCCGGCAGGGAGAACGTTGTATGGCAACGAAGAAAAAAGCAGCAAAGAGGAAAGTAACGAAGAAAAAAGCAGCAAAGAGGAAAGTAACGAAGAAGAAAGCAACAAAGAAAAAAGCAACAAAGAAGAAAGCAACAAAGAAGAAAGCAACAAAGAAAAAAGCAGCAAAGAAAAAGACAGTAAAGAAAAAAGCTAAGAAGAAGGCAGTAAAGAAGAAAGCTAAGAAGAAAGCAAAGAAAAAAGCAACAAAGAAGAAAGCTAAGAAAAAAGCCACAAAGAAAAAGGCTAAGAAAAAAGCCACAAAGAAAAAGGCTAAGAAAAAACCAGCAAAGAAAAAAGCTAAGAAAAAAGCCGCAAAAAGACGTCGTTAGTAGTTTTTATCGACGATCTCTAGAGCAAGCGACTTGTCAAAGGGGCTCTGTCGAAAGGCAGGGCCCCTTTTTATTGCGCAGTAATATTTTCGGACTACCTAGTCTCATTAATAGCCCTCCTTCTGGCACCCCCCCCTTTCACTACCCGAATGCCTGATGTATAAAACCGTCCCGAGAGCGAATATCAATATGATTCAATGAGATCGCCTCGTTTCCTCGGCTTGTTAAAGCCGAGGAGGCCAGCCGTATCCCGGCTGAGACCTTATTTAAGAAGGGGACCTTTTGTGGACACACGCACACTGACCTACACAGCGATTTCGGTCCTGGGATTTGGTATCTGGGGCCTCATGATGAAGTTGGGGCAAGAGCGCCTCGGAGCCCTTCCCCATTTGACCGCCATGGGAATAATCGTCGCTATCATTGTCGTGGGAGGCGTCGCAGGACAAAGGCTTCCCCTCCCAGAGTGGAACACGGGTTTGTTGTTCCCGCTAGGAGCGGCCCTGGCCACTATGGCGGCCATGTTGTTCCTTACGCTGGCACTTGGCGCCTCGGGCGGTAACACTGCCGGCGTGGTCGCCCTTTCGGCAATTTATCCGGGCATCACCGCCATCCTGGCCAGTATGTTCCTAGGCGAGCCGTTCACCCTCGCAAAGATGGGCGGCCTTTGTCTTGCGGCGGGTGCCGCGTTTCTTTTCACACGCTAATTTAAGGAAACTCTTCTAAATGGCGGCTAAGCGAGGCTATCGCATCGGCATCGACACCGGCGGCACTTTCACCGACGTGGTATGCGTGCGCTCAGACACCGGCGAGGTTTTCACTACCAAAACCCCGACAACTCCCTCAGATTACAGCGAAGGACTCCTCGAGGGCATTCGGAAGATCATGGCTGACGTGAAGATTCGCCCCCATCAGGTTATCGGCGTTTATCACGGAACAACTGTGGCCACGAACGCGATACTCGAAAGACGATTTGAAAATTTAGGGCTGATACTCACTAAAGGATTTCGCCACTTGCTTGAGTTGGGGCGCGGGGCGCAATCCGCGCCAGGAGGCAACTTCGCCTCAGCTTTATTGAATCGCCCACCCGATGCGCTTGTGCCACCCGAGCGCATCCTGGAAGTGGACGAGCGCCTAGGCGCCTCTGGCGAGGTCCTCCGGCCCCTAAGTAAAGAGGAGGCTGAGGAGAAAGCCCGTTGGTTCCGCGATCAGGGCATCGGCTCGGTAGGAATCTGCCTGCTGCATGCATACGCGAACCCGAAACACGAGAAGATGCTGCTCGATGCCTTTGCCAGCGAATTTCCCGAGTGCTTCGTCAGTATTTCAAGCGAAGTCATACCGGAGCCCGGCGAGTACGAGCGCGCCGTAACGACCCTGCTAGATGCATCCATCAAGCCCCGAATCATGGCTTATCTAGAAAAAAGCTCGGGGCGCATTGAGGAAACCCTTGGGGATGTCCCGTTTCTAGTGATGAAGAGCAATGGCGGCGTCTCGACCGCCCGCGAGGTGGCGAAAAAACCTATCGGCACCGTTCTCTCCGGCCCTGCCGCAGGCGCCCTCTCGGCAGCATTCCTGGGCAACATATCGGGCCACGACCGCCTCATCACGCTCGACGGCGGAGGCACATCGACCGACATCGCGGTAATCGAGAACGGCGAGGCCAAGCGCGGCACGCGCCATCAACTAGATGAATTCACCCTTCGCCTCCCGATGATCGATGTCGTCACCACTGGCACGGGCGGCGGCTCGATAGCCTGGCAAAGCCAGGAGGGAAGACTGCGAGTGGGGCCCAGGAGCGCGGGCGCCGACCCGGGGCCTGTGTGCTACGGAATGGGGGGCGAGAGCCCCACAGTGACGGATGCCAACCTCGTGCTGGCCCGCAGCCCGCTTCATCTCGCTGGAGGCGAGGTGAAACTCAACAAAGCGTTGGCAATGCGCGCCATGCGTCAGTTATCAGGTCCCTTTGGCATCGATCCCCTTGAGATGGCCTCAGGCGTTGTTGAAATTGCGGCATGGAACCAGGCCCACGCCATTAGACAAGCAACCGTGCAGCGGGGGATATCTCCCCGCGACTTCGCCCTAATGGCGTTCGGCGGCTCGGGCCCGCTCACAGCAGGCCTCGTGGCTGAAATCCTGGGCATCGAAACCGTCATCGTCCCCCCCTTCGCGGGAATGACCAGCGCCTTCGGGCTCGAGGTGGTGGACTTGGTGAACGATCATTCGGCACCCCACTACCAGAGCGAGGACAAACCCGACACCGACGCCTTGAGCAGCGCCTTCGAGTTCCTTGAGCGCCAAGCAGACGATGGTCTCGCCCTGGAGGGCATACCGCCGCATCGCCGCATGCTCCGGCGAGCGGTGGACATAAGGTATCAGGGCGAGGCGCACGAGGTCGAAGTCGATTTTCCCTCCGGCTACCTATCGCCCCAGGCGCTTGTCGCCGTGATGGAGCGCTTTCATCTTCTTTATCGGCAGCGCTTCACTCATAACTACAAAGGAAAGCGCCCGGCTGAAATTGTCCACCTACGCGTCACTGGGATCGGGCTCACCGAGCCACCAAATCTGCCTCTTCTTCCGGTGGGCGATGAGAACGCCGAGGACGCCTATAAGGGAGCGCGGCTAGTCTGGTTCCCTGAAACGAACGGCTTCATCGATACCCCCGTCTATTACCGCGAGCGCCTGGCAGAGGGGAACCTCATACCGGGCCCGGCGGTTATTGAGAGTTTCGGTTCCACCACCGTCATCTTCCCGATGCAAGAGGCGCGGGTGGATCGCTACGGAAATCTGGTGATGCGCTTTAGGGCAGAAATGGCCAAGCGTGAAGAACGAGCCGGTCGCGCTACTGGTCTGCACGGAGTGGGGAGCAACTACTAATGAACGTTAATCCTATTGTCAGCGAAATTGTCTCGGGTGCTCTTCGCTCTCTTGAGGAGGAGGTCGAGGATCTCCTTGCACGCATCTGGCGGAGCCCCGCCCTCCGGGACTCAAAGGATTTTTCTGTCTCGCTCTACGACCGATTCGGAAGGGCACTGACGGGCAGGACACTTGGCGCTGGACCCGGGCCCATACTCTCGAAATTTGCCGCCGAAGATCTGAGGCCAGCCGATGTGTTCCTTCACAACGACCCCTATCTTCCCCCAGCCGGGCTGGGCGAGATGGCCGAGATATGCCTGACGCGCCCTCTATTCGGGGAAGGCGAACTCATTGCATTTCTTCAAGTACGCGGACGCCATGACGACCTGGGCGGCTTTCTTCCCGGGGGAGGTGCCGCCGGCGCCTCGGAGAGCTTTCATGAGGGCCTCATCATTCCTCCCGTGCGAATCGCCAACGGCGGCGAGCGGGTGGAAGATATCCAGACCATGCTCCTGCGCAACAGCCGTTTCCCGGAAATGCTCAAGGATGACATCGATGCCCAGATAGGAGCGCTTCAGGTTGGTGCACTCAGGCTAAGAGAGTTGGTTGATCGCTACGACGCCGAACAGCTCACCGCCTGTTTTGCAGACCTTCTCCGCGAATCCGAGATGGCTTTTAAAGATGAGCTTTTACCCAAAATTCCAGAGAAAAGCCAAAAGGTTAAAACGCAGATTGAAACCGACGGCTACGACGGGCCCCATGTATTGAGCGTGACCCTCTTCAGGGAGGGCGAAAAACTGGTGGTGGAGCTGGGCGCTGGCCCTCAGGCACGGGGACCCATCAATTGCCCACTTGAGGGCGAGGGCAAAACCTCGCTGTCGAGGCTGATATCCCCCCTGCTTCTCCATCTTGCAGATAATCCAGAGAGGATGGCTGGAATCCTACTGAACGACGGTGCATGCAGGGCCATCGACATTCGCCTACCAGAGCCAGGCACTCTCCTGACCCCGAAGTTTCCCGCACCTACTGGACTTCGCTCCCTGACCATGGGGCGATTGTTTTCCGCTTTCGGGGAGGCATTATTTCTTTCAACTGGCGGGGTCATCCCGGCAGGTTTCGACAATCTGCGTTTTCTGAGCCTTTGGGGCTCCAACGGTGATGAAGGCTCTTTTCTGTTCCGTGAAGCACTCGGAGCAGGAAGCGGTGGCGCCCCGCAACTTGATGGTTTATCCGCCGTTCCTCCCATCGGCGGCCACGGAGGAATGCCTGCCGAGGTGGTCGAGGCACGCTATCCCATTAGAATCGAATCAGCCGGGCTAGTTCCCAGTTCCGGCGGGGCTGGTGAGTTTAGGGGCGGGCCCGGCACCTACCGAGAGTACCGTTTCATGGCAGGTGGCCACTTCTCGAGCGCAGCAGAGTCAGAGCAAACGGGGCCCTTTGGCGGCAAAGGGGGCGAGGCTGGCTCAACCTACCGGATTACACTAGCTGGAAAATCTGGGAAATCCCGGCGGCTTTCAGCTATTACAGCGGACGAATCTTTTGAAGCGGGTGATATGCTACGGGTGGAAACCCCTGGCGGAGGCGGGTGGGGCAAGCCCCAAAATCGTGCCC
>JABJAL010000129.1 GCA_018669005.1 Nitrospinaceae bacterium | reverse complement strand
GGGGGGGGGGGGCCTCGTTGTTTCAATTATCACAATACACTATAACTATTTTATCAGATTAACAAAAAATATTTAGTCATATTTGCCACTCAAGGGGAAACGAGTATGTGGAGAAAATGCGTGTGCGGGGCGATGGTCCTGGTTCTTTCGGGTTGCGCCGGGTCGGCCCCGAACGCGGTTTTGAGTTATCAGCCGGGCGATGAAAAACGAAGCTGCACCAGCCTCAAGGCCGAAATCGCCTCGAATGAGGCCCAGATGATTCATCTTGCCAGCGAAAAAGATTCCACCATCGGCAAAAATGTGGCCCTGGGCATCACCGGCATATTTTTAATCGTTCCGTGGTTCTTCATGGACGTGAAGGGCAAAGAGGCCGTCGAGCTTTCCGCTCTTCGCCACCGCAACAGAAATCTGCGCCAGTTCGCCGCTAACAAGGAAGAATGCACGGTGCCGAAGTCCAAGGTGAAGTTCGAGGAAAAAGAAGAAGAGAAAGAGAAGAAGTCGGAAGAGAAATAATCAGACGAGAAAAATTCTTGGTAGGTGCTTGAGCGCGTGGCCAAGGCGGGCGAGGAAAGAACAGTAAAGAGGGAACACGGATATGGAAATCGCTTTAGTCCTCCTGGGAGCTTTGGCCGGAGGGGTAATTACATGGGTGCTTTCCTCAAGAAGCAGGGACGTTGAGAGACGCGACCAAACAAGGGGCTTTATTGACGCACTAATTGCCGAGGTTTCTGTCGCTGGAGAGTTGGCGGATGTTGACTTAGATATAAACAATTTAGACCCAAAAAGAATGGATATAATTAAGGAAAGATGTAAAAGATTGGGAAATGCCCGATCAGTATTTGATGCGTCATCAGAAAAATTAGGGTTACTTCCAAGTCCATTACCCGAACAAATTGTTCGATATTATGGTCGTTTGACTGTGAGAGCTGACAAATTAGAGGGGATAGTTTCTGAGACAGGCTTCTTCAGCACTATGAATGGAAGGGAAAGACTGCCTCATCGGAAAGAGGATTACGAAGTAGCTCGAAAAGAAATTGTTCTTGAGGCAGATATTCTTAAGGAAGACCTCTTGAAAATACGGCCATAGTGGTGTGGCTCTTTTATGAGCAGGTAAAAATAAAATAAACGAAAAAGTCGGCGGGTTGATTGTGGACTCTCTCAGAGCGCGTGTTCACGAAGGTTTTAGGCGGATTGCAATTGCTATTGGAGCAGTTTCCGGATTTGTTTTGGGCGGTCTGACAATTTTCCTTGTGTGGTCAGCGGGATACCCGTTGCTAACTGCCGTTGGGCTTGGAATTCTGGTAGTGCCGGTTGCCTTTTCTATCGGTGGGGGCGCTATCTTACTTATTGGTTGGATATTGGAAGGATTTTTCCCCGGCGGGCAACTAAAACCACAAATTGAACCGTGGTCGTTTGTTATTTCAAGCGATGTAGACTCTGGAGACTTTTCTAAGGTATTCGCAAAAGCTCTCCTCGATGGATCGGGGCAAAAGATTCTTCTTGGTCTGCTTGAAGCTAACGGAAATAATGTTACCTCCCGTGAAATGGCGATTTTAAAATATGTGCTTGGGGAAGAAGATAAAGAATTTCTCATGCAGACAATTTCTCAAAAAGACGCCACTGAAATGAGCCATCAAGAGAGTGAGATTCTTGCCCGCCAGATGGAACTTCTTCAATCAGTGGTAGAAAGTGAGGAATTCCAGCTTCAACAGGAAGAACGGAGAAATGAATTAGATGAGAGTTGTCGTTGATACCAGTGTTTTGGTGAATGTTGCGCTTGAATCCAGTTCCTTCCATGAAGAGGGTATGAGACTTCACGCCTTCATCAAGGAAAATAAAATAGAAATTATGATGCCGATGCACGGAATGTTCGAAGTGGCGTGTGCGATGGCGCATAGTAAGCTAAGTGGGAATCTTATTATTGATAAGTCACTCAATGAAGAAAATGGATGGGTATTTATTCCCGTACCAATCGATGAAAGTTTTTTTAAAAAATACTTCTCTCCAGAGCTTCCTTACATCAGGGCCGGGGATTTTATTTTTATGGCTTATGCTAAAGGTGAAAATATCCCCCTGATTACACGCGATCAAAAACTTTCTGCAAAAGCGAAAGAGGCTGGAGTGGAAGTTTACGAGCCAATTGAATT
The DNA here is from genome assembly GCA_018669005.1 of Nitrospinaceae bacterium. Taxonomy (NCBI): domain Bacteria; kingdom Pseudomonadati; phylum Nitrospinota; class Nitrospinia; order Nitrospinales; family Nitrospinaceae; species Nitrospinaceae bacterium. Next base: position 14,044 of record JABJAL010000129.1, on the reverse strand, counting down.
TATTGAACAATTCTCCTGAAGGTTTCCTGATTGTGGCAGTCTTTCTTGCAGGGAGTGGAAATAATGGCTGAAGAATCACCAGAATCAATCATCCGTATGGCCCACGCGCAGTTGTTAGGTTTACAGGGGAACATTCCAGATACTACGGCGAGAAGTGAATTTATCGACTTGTTTCATAGTATTATTAACGACTTAGAGTCTCTAGGAGCCGATTTGTCGAGATTTAAAATTCCACCCGAGGCGATGCATTACGGCAACGGAGATCGTTGCCTTTCCACTTTCTTTAAGGCCAAAGTTGACGGACTTCTGGTTATGTTCTCGGTTTCCGAAAACAAGCAACAGATCGGTTTCATGGCTTCAAATTAGCCATGCATCTAATCAAGCAGATTCTTCGCTTCGCTCAGAATGACAACCTTTTCGAATGGTTGGGCATCGAAGTCGATTTGAAGTAGCATTCCTGAAACACCCTACCGCCCCAAAACCCGAAATCCCTAAAAACAAAAACTACCCATGCTATCGACCCTCGACTGGACATTAATATTTGCGTATCTCCTGTTCGCTTTGGCCGCAGGCGTCTGGACGTCGAAGGCGGCGTCTACGAGTTTGGCGTCGTATTTTGTGGCGGGGCGCTCGCTGCCGTGGTGGTGGGTGGGCATCAGCATGGTGGCGACGACGTTTGCCTCGGACACGCCGCTGGTTGTGGCGGGGATTGTGGCGAGCCGGGGGATATCGGGCAATTGGTTTTGGTGGGCGGGACTAATTGGCTCGATGGGGGTGGCGACGTTTTTTGCGCCGCTCTGGCGGCGGGCCGGGGTGGTGACGGACGCAGAATTGGTGGAAAAAAGATACGGGCCAGGGCCGGGGGCGGCGCTTCGGGCGTTCAAGGCGGTGTATTCGTCCTGCATCGTGAATCTGATTGTGATGGGCTGGGTGTTTCGGGCGATGGGGAAAATTGCGGCGCCGTTTGTGCGCTGGAGTGAAATACTGCCGGGGGGCGTCTGGGCGGCGATTGAGGGAAATTGGCCTGCGGCGTTTGTACTAGGGACGGTGAACGAGACGGTGACGGTGGCGCTGCTGGTTTTGCTGGTTGGGGCCTACGCGAGCGCGGGGGGCTTGCGCGGGGTGATGTTGACGGATCTGTTTCAGTTTTTAATTGCGCTGGTGGGGGGAATTATTTTTGCCTGGATTGCGGTGGCGCATGTGGGCGGCCTATCGGGGCTGGTCGAGAAGTTAGGGGAAATATATGGCGCGGCAGGGGCGGAGGCGATTTTGTCGTTCACGCCGCCCTCGGGGGCCGAGTGGGCTGGCTGGCAGGTGGTGGCGGTGTTTTTGTTTGTTGTCTGGTGGGCGCATGGGAATGCAGACGGCGGGGGCTATGTGGCCCAGCGGCTTAGCGCGGCGGCGACGCCGAAGGACGCCCAAAAGGGGATGCGCCTGTTTGCCTTTGCGAACTATGTGATTCGGCCCTGGCCCTGGATTTTAATCGGGCTGGTGGGGCTGGTGGTGTTTCCCAAGGGGATGGATGCGGCTGTGGGCACTGCGGCGGCGCGGGCGCTCGCCGACCGGGAGGCAGTTTATCCATTGCTTATGGCCGAATTGTTGCCTGCGGGGCTGCTGGGTTTGTCGCTTGTGGGCCTTTTAGGGGCCTTCATGAGCACGGTGGACACTCATCTGAACTGGGGGGCCAGTTATCTGGTTAACGACCTCTACGCGCGCTTTATTCGCCCCACAGCGGGCAGGCGGGAGTTGGTGGCGGCCTGCCGTATCGGGGTGGTGCTCATGACGCTGGGCTCGCTGGCCGTGGCCTCGCGCATCGGGAGCATTGAGTGGGCCTGGAAGTTCAATATTTCACTCGGCGCGGGGCTGGGGCTGCCGGTAATCCTGCGCTGGCTCTGGTGGCGAACAACGGCCTGGACCGAGGCGGCGGGGATGGCGGCGGCCTTCGGTGTTGCCCTGTGGCTGAACATGGGTGCACAAGTACCTGAATTTGCTGAGATTATACTGTGGGAGGCGTGCGCCGGGGGGCTGGCCATGATATGTGCGACATGGTGCAGTCAATCGGTGGATCGAGATATTCTCCTTGCCTTCCACAAAGACGTTCGCCCCCCGGGGGCATGGGGCCCCATCAGGGCGCTGGGCGCAGAGAGGTCTGCGGCGGGCGAGCCTGCGGCGGGGCCTGAATCTGGCGAGTCTGAGGCTGAGCCTCTGGGCCGGATGGTCGCGCGCTGGCTGCTCTCAAGCCTTGCCACCTTTGGGGCGATGTTTGCCCTGGGCGCGCTGTTGGTGGGCACCTGGGCTGGCGTGGCGGGCTATGCGGGGGTGATTGCTGCGGCGTGCGCCGGGCTCTGGGCCCTTCACCGCGGGGAGCGTGCGCAAAAGTAGGCAAAGCTAGCTAAACAAGAGGCTTTTCGGACAAAAAAAATCCCCCCGCGCCTTAGAATGACGCGAAGGGATTTTTGAGGTTCTCGCCTATTCGTCCACTTCCTCGAATTCGGCCGTGTGTTCAACAATAATGCCGCGTTGCACGCTCTGGCTGGCGGGGCATCCCAGATCGTGGACACTCAAGGCGCGCTCGGCCTCCTCGCGCTTTCCCTTGGGAATTCGAACCTTGTAGTTGATCTTGATTTTCGTAATTAGTGCCGTGCCGTCCACATCCTCGATAATGCCTTCGACATGTCCGACTAGGTTATCCGGTGAACTCTTTATCCCACGCGCATCCAGCGCGCCTCCCATATTGCCGGTGAGTCAGCCGGCAACGGCGGCGACGAGATGATCCAGCGTCGCGGGCCGCTCCACTTCAGGTTTTGCCTTGTAATAATTCATGATGCCGCCATGAATTCCGTAGGGAATCGGCTCATCGGGAAAAGCGTCGAGAAAGGCCGTTTTCATGCCTTTTCCAGGTTCTTTAACAACTCTAGCTTTCGTTACGTGAATCACTTCGCCCATGCTTTGTCTCCTTGTTGTCTAACGAGGTGTTTAAGTTAAAAGATTTATACCACTTGCTTTCATGGAGCGAAATGAGGCGTGAGAAAAATTTGGGAACGGGTCTCTGGTCAGATGATGACGAGAATTGTACCCCCAACAGCAAGTGTTGCCCCCGCAATGAGACGAGGGGTGATGTTTTCTGATTCACGCATTATGAGCCAGCCTATAGGAATTACAATTAATGGCTGGGCAGAGACGATGGCCGTTACTCGAACTGCAAGCGTGTGAGTGAAGGCGAGGATGTAAAATGGAACTGCTGCAGTCTGGCAACAGGCAGACACTAGAATCCACCGCCAGGAACGGGCTGGGACTACTCCTTCGGGGTCGAGTAGGCGGGCAGCAAAAAATGAGACAATAAATCCTATCCAGAGAGCGATAGAAGATACGGCGAGAGGATGCATATCGAGTGCAGCCTTTTTAAAGAATGTCGCTGCAACGCCCCATAGCAGTGAGGTGAAGCCCGCGCAGACCCAACCTACTAATCTCCATGTAGCGGCGGTGTTTTTGTCCTTTTGAGTGCGGGGGGCATCGGCGTTAACGATAAAAGTAATTCCTGCCAACAAGAGAATAAGCCCAAAAAAAATTTGCCAAGTTATAGCTTCTCCGAGAAGCCAGGCGGAGGTCAGAGCGGTGATGATCGGATAACTCATTGCGACTGGTATTGATCTGTTGGGTCCTAAGCGGTCAATTGCAGTGTAGAAAATAATCCGAGAGATGCCTATATGGAAAAGCCCGGCGAGGCCTAAATGAATGTATGTCTCGTTGTGCTCTGGAATAAATGCAGAAGGTGGAATTATCAAAAGAGTCACGATAGTTACGGTAATAGCATTTAAACCGTTGACTCCAGCGGCGGTTTTAAGAACCGATGCGCCATCGAGTGCGTATTTTATGGTAAAGGCAAAAATTGCCCATGAAAATGAAGCGATAATAGCGAAGACTATTCCTGTTGTATTGTTTGGGATTTCCATTGTGCTCCTCGGTGCACGCGAGGGATGTTGTCACGGTACGAGGTGGAAGGATGTGATTCATATTTCGTGGAGAATTATTTTTCGGGATTTATACAGAGAACTGCGCGCCAGTAGTCAAACAAGTTTACCTTCTCGGTAGCTCTTGGAGAAAGATTTGTGGCCTCTAGAAGTGCATCTAAATCTAGAGTTGTCTCCCATCCGAATTTCTTACAAACACCATTGATAAGGGTTTCAAATGCGGCGAGTAAGCGGTTGTGGCTTTTGAAGTGATTAATGAAAACTATTCTGCCACCTGGCTTGCATACACGGCATATTTCCGAAACGACTTTAAGAGGATCTGGTGCTGCACTGACTACGTAGCAGGCTGTTACGCAATCGAAACTATTATCAGGGTAGTCCATTTTCTGTGCATCCATAACATCGAGTTCTATATTGGTTAGTCTGTACTCTGCAACTTTTTCCAATGCTTTTTCGAGCATCTTTGGGGAGATGTCGATACCAGAAATCTTGCTGTATCGTGGATAAAGCGGGAGAGAAAGTCCTGTCCCAACGCCGACTTCAAGGAGTGTTTCTCCCGGTTTTAAGTCGAGCATTTCAACGCCAACATCCCGACCTTCACTGAAAATCCACTTGAAAATAATATCGTAGATTTTGCCCCATCGGTCATAAATTTTAACGACGGAATCTTGGCTCTGCATGCTAGTATTCCTTTAAGTAACTGGCTAAGAAAAATTTCGAGCGCAAAATCAGTTACATCAATCGAAAATCATTGAAATGCTGTTTCTATTAATGACTATGATTCTAGCGAACAGATACATTTTGAGAGCTATTTAGCAGGTGCTCCCTTCCCCGTCAACTTGCTGATTTATCTCCCGGGCGGAGAAATTTAACAGGACAATTGGGAAAGTTGTAGCTTATTAACGGCAATCAATATACCCTATTTATCTCCTGTCTGGGGTGGAAAAGCCAAAGCTTTTAGCCATACTAAGAAAAAGGCCATATATCCTAACTGGTGTTTTTGCGTTTTAAGTCTTTCATCTGGGATGTCAGGAACTATCTAAATTCTCTATTTTATCTGGAACAAAATTTTCGTTTTGAGCATGAACGAGCGGGTTTGTTAAGGGGTTTTTTTAGTGGAGTCATTTTTCGAGAGCCTTCCTATTTGGTTGAATTTGTTGTTCTTTGTTTTTGGAGTTGGTGCTGTTATCAAAGGGGCTTCTTGGTTCACGGACGGCTCGGTGGGAATTGCTGATGCGACGGGTATCCCTAAAATCTTTGTCGGTGCAACTATAGTCAGTCTCGCGACAACTACTCCAGAGATTAGCGTCTCGTGGATTGCCGCCTATCTAAGACACCCTGAGACATCCGTTGGCAACGCTGTTGGTTCAACAATTTGCAATATTGGGCTAATTCTGGCAGTTGCCTCGGCAATTCAAGGGGTGAAAATACCTCGCATGACGGTTCGGGTTCATGGTGCTTTCATGTTGCTTGCTGGGGTTGTTCTTGTTTTTTTGAGTTTTGATGGGCAATTGGGGAGACAGGAAGGTTTTCTTCTGCTAGTTGGGACTGTTTTTTTCCTTTGGGTAATGGTTCGCCAATCTGGCTGGGAAAGCGGTGGTGGGAGTCTTGAAAACGAACCGAACGATTGGGGGAATATCACCCGGAATTTCTTTTTGGGCGGATTGTGTGTCGTCGGGGGAAGTATACTCATTGTTCAGAATGCGACGATTTTCGCGCGTGCGGCAGGGGTGTCCGAATTGCTCATCGGGCTCACTCTAGTGGCTTTGGGTACTTCGCTTCCAGAGTTGATAACAGCGGTCTCCTCCTCGCTCCGAGGACATGGAGATATTGCCGTCGGTAATGTCGTGGGGGCTAATGTCCTAAATATCACTCTTGTTTTGGGTGGGGCAGCGTTTATCGTTCCGTTGAAAATTGAGAGGCAGATGTTTGTGCTTGATTTTCCAGTGATGCTCTCTCTTATGGGACTTCTCCTTCTTCTTGCAGTGTTGCGCGGGAAAGTAGGACGCGTGGGTGGTCTGATTTTTATCTCGATCTACGCGGTATACCTGTTCTTCTTGGTGGCATTTTTTTCTGCATGAAATGATTGATATTCAACTGAGATAAAAAAGTGCTGCTTTTTATACCAGTTGGATTTTTAGATGTCTGTCCGAAAATAGACTGGCTGTGTGATAGATTTTGGCTATTCTCTTTCTGTTATTTTCGAATCGAATCCTTTTTTTCGGAGTTCTAATGTTATGAATTTTCGCTTGCTGAGATTGGGAGTGTTTTTTTTGGGCTTGTTTTTCATTGCAAACCTTGAAGACTCTTCGTTTGCAGCGAAAGCCCATTTACAAAAACACACACCCAAAAATTCTGTGAAATCAAAAAGGATTATTAAAAAGAAAATAGGAATTGTGGTGGCTGTTGTAAATGGACGGAAAATTACACTCGATATGATTTCCGATCAATTGGCGGTGCTTCCGATTGAGGTTGGGGTTGCTGCGCTTGAGCGCAAGAAAAAATTTCTCAAGCATCTGGTTCAAACCGAGCTTCTTTATCAAGAGGCGCTACGTCGACAATTGGATTTTTCTCCTAAAGTGCAATCTCGTATTCAGTTGGCGAGGATGCAAATTTTAATTCAAGAGCTTGTCAGTCATTTACGCCAAAAGTTAAAACCTATTGACGATAAAACGTTGCGCCGTTTTTTTGATGACAACCGTCATCAATTTGTGCGAAAGGCGGCGGTACGTATCAGTCATATTGTGCTTCCCTCTAAAGAGGAAGCTGAATCAGTTCTTGAGAGGATACGGGGCGGTGCCATTTTTGAGGATGTTGCCAAAGAGCGTTCAATATTCGAATCCTCGCGCAAGCGAGGAGGTACCTTGGGGCTCATTAAACGTGGAGAAATTGATAGCAATCTTGAAAAAGAGGCATTCACTCTTCCTATAGGAAAGGTAAGCGATCCGATTCAAACGCCGATGGGATGGCAATTGTTGCGGGTGAGTGAAAAAAGGGATGATGCTGAAGCCAATTTTGAGGATGTGAAATCTCAAGTAAAAAAAATCGTTTTAGATATTCGCCGCCACGAGATGTACGAAGCCCTTCTCGTAAAACTTCGACGTGAAAATAAAGTGACATTATACCCATCGCGACTTAGGTAAGACTTTACTGCTCCCAGCCTGTTTTCATCCTTCGGTTAGAGAGTTTGTCCCCATTTTCCTTTAGGTAGGAATGGCATGTTTCTAAGGTCCTCTTAGCGAAAATTTTTCGTTAACTGATACGCGGGCGGCGGCACTATTTCACATCTTATCCACAGAATTTGCTCCTAGATTTCCACCTATTTGTCCACCTGTTATCCACAATAAGTAGTGGTGTGGGGCTGTATTTTTGTTGACGAAACACTATATGTTGTGATTTAATCATTCCATTGAAAATTTGAATTTACGCATCACACGCCCCCGCTATCGGGCGGGTGGGGGCGCGTGCTCTGAGGGTAGGGGAGGAGCGTAGTCTCCTCCCCTACCTCAGAGGCTTTTTCTTCCGAGTCCCGTTCCTGCCAACATCACTAAGAAATATTCACGATAGTTGTCATTGAGAAATGCTAGGAGAAAAGATGAGCATCAAGTCTGATCGATGGATTACCCGCATGGCTACCGAGAATAAAATGATCGAACCATTCGAGGCCAATCAGGTTAGAGACGGAAAAATTTCCTATGGTGTTTCTTCGTATGGCTACGACATTCGTATTGCTAATGAATTCAAAATCTTTACAAATGTTAATTCAACGATCGTTGATCCAAAGAATTTTGATGAGAGCTCTCTGGTCACTGTAGTTTCGGACACCTGCATTATTCCTCCCAATTCTTTTGCGCTTGCGAGGACTGTTGAGTATTTCAGGATACCGAGAAGTGTCCTGACAATATGTGTAGGTAAGAGCACATATGCCCGTTGTGGCATTATTGTAAATGTCACACCTTTCGAGCCCGAGTGGGAGGGGTATGTGACTCTCGAGGTTTCCAATACGACCCCGCTTCCGGCTAAAATTTATGCGTACGAGGGCATTGCTCAAGTTCTGTTCTTTGAAAGTGATGAAGTTTGTGAAACTTCCTATGCGGACAAAAAGGGTAAATATCAGAACCAGCAAGGCCTCACGTTGCCCAAGTTGTAGCCAGGAAATACTCGGACAAAAGCTTGGCGAAAGTTAACTCCTCTCATTGAGTAGGGAACCTCGGATAGTGTTGTTGGTTCTACTGTGTCGGTATTCCTCACAAAAAACCCCCATAATAATTTTAACTGTTTTATATTCAATTAGTTATTTCGATTTTATGTCGTTCTGCGTCAAGTTGGATGACCAAATTTTTTCCGTTTCGAGGTGAGGGGATGTATACTACTTTATGTTCTCCTCGAATGGAGAGGGGTCTATTAAGAGTTTGAATCGCCTTGATTTGGAGATTGTATGGCACAGGAGTTGACCCATCTTGATGAAAAAGGCCGGGCCCGAATGGTCGAGGTTGGTGAGAAGCCTGAAACCGCGCGTGAGGCGGTTGCCAGGGGTAGTGTTGAGATGAAGTCTGAAACTCTTAGGCTAATTCTTGATGGGGGGCTTCCCAAGGGAGATGTTCTGGGAACCGCACGTATTGCTGGAGTCATGGGGGCCAAGAACTGCTCGGATCTGATCCCGATGTGCCATCCCCTGCGCTTGACCAGTGTTGAGATAAATTTTGAACCTGCACAAGAGGGTGGATGTCTTGAAGTGGAGGCTATTGTACGGGCACGCGATCGGACTGGTGTTGAAATGGAAGCGTTGATGGCTGTGAGTGTGGCGTCTTTAACAATTTATGATATGTGCAAAGCCGTTGATAAAGAGATGACTATTACCGCCGTCCGTCTTGTTAAAAAAACGGGTGGCAAAAGTGGGACTTTTATACGGGCAGGAGAGTGATCATATCGCCGTCTTAAATGCTGCCCCTTCCTTTAGGAGGAGGGATCATGGACAAAACGAATCAAAGCTCAAGAGCGGGGCCTTCGGATTTTGATGTCGGGAAAAAGAGTGGAGTAGATAATTATCATCTTGGTGGGCGAGTAGTTGTTGTTGCGACGGTTTCCATGCTGGGAGCATTTTTAGGGCTTTCTCTATATTCGACTGTAAGCGGGATGTGGCTGGGGGCATTAACGGGAGCTTTAGCGGCTCTGTGGTCCTTTGCTTTTGTATCGCGTCTCATAAGAATGAGCATAGGCCGTGTGATTGGTGGACTCGCAGGGTTGATCCTTGGTCTCGCGGCTTCATTTGCGGTAATGGCAATGATTGGTAAAAACGTGCCTTTCACGTCGCGCTCTCTAGCGGCGCTTCTTATCGGCTTAATTTGTGCCTATATAGCCAATGCCGTTGGTGCTGCTCATGGGGCTCGACTATTTGGAAACCCTGAAATGCCATCCGGGGGGCGGGCTGAAGGTAAGGTGTTCGAAAAGATTCTTGACACCAGTGTCATAATTGACGGCAGAATTGCCGATATTTGCGAGGCCGGTTTTTTGGATGGGCCTCTTATACTACCCAAATTCGTTCTTCATGAACTTCAGATGATTGCTGATTCGTCGGACTCTTTGAAGCGTAATCGGGGCCGACGTGGGCTGGACATTCTCAAGAAGATTCAGCAAAACCCGAGTCTGGATATTAGAATAGTAGAAACTGATTTCCCAAAAGTACGCGAAGTTGACTCGAAGCTCGTTCTTTTGGCAAAGGAGACGAGCGGAAAGGTCATGACGAATGATTTTAACCTGAATAAGGTGGCAGAGCTTCAGGGGGTTTCGGTTCTTAACATTAATGAGTTGGCAAACGCGGTGAAGCCTGTCGTTCTTCCGGGCGAGGTGATGAATGTACTTGTGCTCAAAGAGGGCAAGGAGTTTGGGCAGGGTGTCGGTTATCTTGATGATGGGACGATGGTTGTCGTCGATCAGGCCAGAGAGCATATCGGCGATAAAGTATCTGTTTCTGTAACTAGCGTGTTGCAAACTACTGCGGGAAGGATGATTTTCACCAAGATAAAGGATGATTCCGATTCGACCAGAAACGGCGGCTGAGAATCATCCACTTGGGCGCTCCTTTTTTTGCGGGATTTTAAAAAATGACAATCGTTCCTCCGGCTGAAAAAGTGGGTGCCGTCATTCCGGCGGCCGGCGGAGGGAGGCGTTTGCCTGGTCCGGTGGCCAAGCAGTTCCGGGAATTGGGCGGTGTTCCGATTCTTCATCACACCCTCAGGCGTATTTCACGAGAGGGCCTGATAAGTTGTATCGCGCTTGCTCTTCCATTTGCCGAATTAAGCTCTGTTGAATTGCCTGATGATCTGACTGTGCCGCTTTTCCCTGTGGCTGGGGGCTTAGAGCGCCAGCATTCGGTTGCCAATGGTCTTGCTGCTTTGCCCCCCAAGGTGGAATGGGTGGTGGTACACGATGGTGCAAGGCCTTTGCTTCCACAGGGCCTTATCGAATTATGCCTCATGGCAGCGCAGGAGACTGGGGCCTCTATCGCGGCACTTCCTATGAGCGATACCGTTAAGCGCGATGACGGAGGAGAGTTTGTGAAAGAGACGGTTGCGCGTGATGAGTTGTGGTTGGCACAAACGCCCCAAGTTGCTCGCCGTGATTTGCTGGAGCGGGCGCTCTCAACGGCCTCGGATAAAGTTTTTGAAGGTACTGATGAGTCCTCACTTCTTGAGGCTCTAGGTGTCCAGGTGAGGCTCGTTAATGGCTCAAGATTCAACTTCAAAATTACCTCACCTGAGGATCTTGCTCTGGCTGAGGTTTGTCTGGCGCGGCAAGAGGAGGCGGGTGAGGCTTTTTCATCATCCGGAGGAGGAAATTGACTCGAATCGGAGTGGGCTACGACGTTCATCGCCTGGAGATGGGCCGACCGCTCATAATTGGCGGGGTGAGGATTCCTTTTGATAAAGGGTTGGTGGGGCACTCCGATGCAGATGTTCTTGCCCATGCGATTTCCGATGCTATTTTGGGAGCTGCCGCGCTCGGAGATATTGGTACCCATTTCCCGGATACGGATCCACAATATGCTGGTGCAGACAGCATGGAACTCCTCCGGCAGATCGTATCGTTGGTTAGTGAGAAGGATTTTTATCCATACAATGTCGATTGTGTGGTTATCGCCGAGATACCCAAGCTTTCGCCCCACATAGCAGAAATTAAGGAGCGGCTTGCCGCTGTGCTCGGATTGTCCACTGATTCCATTGGGGTGAAAGCAACAACTAGCGAGGGTTTGGGCTTCACTGGTAGTGGCGAGGGGATGGCCGCACATGCTGTCTGTACTCTAATTGAGAAGAACCCTTGACGAGCTTCCGTTTTGCATGACAAATTCCCGCCCTTAAGTGTTATCTCGAAATATTGCTTTTTATCTGATTTTTTGTTTTCGGAGTGTTTCCCTTGTCCATTCAGCTCTACAACACATTGACTAGAAAAAAAGAGATGCTTGAAACGTTGGAGCCGGAGCACGTGAAAATGTACGTATGCGGGGTTACGGTTTACGACGACTGCCATCTCGGTCATGCGCGAGCCGCAATCGTTTTTGATGTCATCCGGCGCCATCTTGAATACAAGGGGAATAAAGTAACTTTCGTCTGCAATTTTACGGACATCGACGATAAAATAATTATTCGTGCGAACCGACGTAAGATTCCCATAGCCGAGCTGACTGATGAGTATATACAGAGGTACCACACAGACATGGACGCCCTGGGTGTAAAGCGGGCAGATGTCTTTCCCCGCGCGACAGAGCATATACCAGAGATGATCGAGATGGTACGAACTCTTGAAGAGAAAGGGATTGCCTACCGGGCCGATAGCGGCGATGTTTACTACGATATCTCTAAATTTAAGAGCTACGGAAAGCTCTCGAAACGATCGACCGAGGATCTAGAGTCTGGCTACCGCATCGAGCCTGGCGAGGGCAAGAGCAATCCCCTGGATTTCACTCTTTGGAAAGCGGCGAAGCCTGAGGAGCCTTACTGGGAGAGCCCTTGGGGTAATGGTCGTCCGGGCTGGCATCTGGAGTGCTCCGTCATGTCGAGCCGATATCTAGGTGAAAAATTCGATATTCATGGCGGTGGAAATGACTTGGTTTTTCCCCACCATGAAAACGAAATTGCCCAGAGCGAGGGATGCACCGGGCATGATTGGGTGCGCTATTGGATGCACAACGGGATGGTGCATATTAATCATGAGAAGATGAGCAAATCGAAGGGAAATTTCTTCACTATCAAAGCGATTCTCGAAGAACATCCCGCTGAGGTAGTGCGGTTTTTCCTGCTGGGAACACATTACCGTCATCCTGTGGATTACTCTGATCAGGTGATGCTTGAGGCGAGAAAAGGTCTAGATCGTCTTTACAACTCTATTCTTCGTCTCAGGCAATATGCCACTAGTGGTGGAGAGGGTCTCAAAAAGAAAATGGAATCCGTCGCTGCCAAATTCAGAAAGAACTTCACGCTCGCGATGGACGATGATTTCAATACTGCCCTTGCGCTAGGGCATGTGTTCGATTTTATGCGCGAATCCAATGCTGTACTCCAAGGGGGGGGCTGGCATATTCCCGAGGAAGCAGCGCGGCCAGCGCTTGAGGTTTATCGCGAGGTAGGAGAGATTCTCGGCCTTTTTCGCATGGAGCCGGACGAGTGGTTTCGCCAGCCACAGCGCGGTGATGTCCCAGGAGGTGCCAATGTGGAAGATGGGCTCGCGAGTAGAGAGTTTTCAGAGAGTGATATCGAGGGACTCATTTCGAGTAGGAACGAGGCCCGTAATTTAAAAGATTTTTCTGAGGCCGACCGAATTCGGGATGAGTTGGCCGAGGCGGGTATCTTACTAGAAGATGGCTCGTCGGATACAATTTGGAAGCGAAGGCCTTAAGATGTCCCCCAAAAAGGGTCGCGAGGTCATCTGCGGCGTGCACGCTACATTGGCGGCTCTAGCCAGGGGGCCAGTGAGGGTCAAACGTCTTTTCATTGCGCCTGGACGAAAAGGCGAGCTTGGCACTAAAGCGAGGGAGATGGCCCAAGAAGAGGGAATTTCAGTTGATGAAATCCCAACTGGGCGGCTCGATGAATTGGCTGGTAGCCGTCAGCATCAAGGGATGGCCGTGGAGGTGCATCCCACACCAATACTGACATTAGATGCGTTTTTGGAAGTATTGCCACTCGAAAAACCCCCAATTTTACTCCTGGATGGGATCCAGGATCCTCGTAATTTGGGGGCAATTCTCCGAACGGCTGCGGCTCTCGGCGCCGGTGGGGCTCTTTGGCCCAAGGATTCGGCGGCGGAATTGACCTCTTCAGTAGCCAAGGCGGCGGCCGGAGCCATCGAGAGCTTGCCGTTGGCTTGCGTTACGAACATGTCCAGAGCTGTGGAAGCGGTCAAAAAGGCGGGTTATTGGGCTATTGCTGGAGATCCTGAAGGCGAAGTTGTATTAGGGAGTGGTGATGCCCTCCCTTTGCCCGCTGCTCTTGTTCTCGGGAGCGAGGGGAAGGGTGTCCGGCGGTTAGTACGTAAAAACTGTGATATAGGGGTGCGTATTCCGCTTTCTGGGGGTATAGTTAGCTCTCTGAATGTGTCGGTTGCCGCAGGAATTCTGCTTTGTGAGATAGTCTCTCAGGCAGCTAAATCGAATATTATTCATGGTGTTCCGAAAAAGGACAATCCTGACTTCGCTAAGGCTTGACATGTAGGGACGTTAGCCCTATTTTACAGCGCCTTTGCTGGCTGGCGTAGCTCAGCGGTAGAGCGGCTGATTTGTAATCAGCGGGTCGGAGGTTCAATTCCTCTCGCCAGCTCCATTTTTAGGGGCGTGGAGGAACCTTCGCAGAGGGAATAGATGCAGATCTGGGGAGGTTCCCGAGTGGTCAAAGGGATCAGACTGTAAATCTGACGGCTCAGCCTTCGGAGGTTCGAATCCTCCCCTCCCCACCAATTTTTAGATTTGTCGAATTTAATTTTCGACATGATGGCTTGGGCGGGAATAGCTCAGTTGGTAGAGCATCAGCCTTCCAAGCTGAGGGCCGCGGGTTCGAGTCCCGTTTCCCGCTCCAATTTTT
>JABJAL010000128.1 GCA_018669005.1 Nitrospinaceae bacterium | reverse complement strand
GACGCCTTTTTCGATGTCAGCGCGCCTGATGGTCGAGGCCTTGTGGAAGCGCCCCGGGTCCGAGAACACCTCGACGCGCACACGGCTCGATAGCTTCACCCCCAGCTTGCCGCCGTAGGCGAGATAGGCCGCCTCCAGGGCTTCACTCATGTAGGGGATGAGGAGAGAATCTATTTTAGGGTCATAGCGAATCTCAAAATTTTTAGTGCGATGGGTGGCAAATCCGTCAACCGCCGACTGGGATTGTTTGACGTGAAGCCTGAGCTCGAGCCATTCGCTCTCGCCGGGGCTCCTCTTGAGCGCCTTGTTGAGAAGGGCGATAGATTTCCCATACTCGCCCCGCAGATAGGCCGCTGAGCCCGCCAGCGCATCCCAATCGGCAAGCTTAGGCGCCTTGAGGCGATACTCGGCAATTATTCGCGCGGCCTCATCGAGTTCCCAGGCACGGAGCTTGTCCACCACTTGAGAATAACCCTCGGGCCTTTTGGGTGCCGCATAAGATACAGGTACAACAGGCAATACCTGCGGTGGCAGTGCCGGTGCAGCAACAGAGGCCGAGGGCGACAAGGCCGCAGCAAACCACAAGGCGGTCGAGATCATCACGAGCCCAATTTTTCTTCTCATCATCATCGGGTCAACCGCTCATAATAATTTTCAATCTCTGATTTAAGCGAATTGGGAAGCCCCTCCTTGAGCGCCTCCATCACCTCTTCCCTGAATTTTTCGGGTACCTTGTATTGCTCCCGGTCGGGGATGAGAACCTCGCTGAAATCCGTCCCCTGTCGCCCGTCCTTGCCCTGTTTTCCTTGTCGGAACGAGGGATCCTGCCCCCGCCTGTTGGGATTGCGGGCCCACCAACCACGCCCGGGCCTTCGATAGCCGCCAGCCCCCCGGGGGGTGCCCCTTCCGAGGCGGCCGCGCCGAGCCATCTGCTGCATCGAGCGGTTCATCTGCCTCTGGCTCTGGGCAAGTAGTTCAAGTACGCGCTCCTCGTGTGGAATCGCGGCCGAGGCCCGCCGTTCTCCCAGCGAGCCCTTCGCACCAATCATGGCGGCCCGCGCCTCCTCGATACGTCGGAGTAGTTTCGGGTCCAGGAACGGATAGAGCTGCATCATGCGTCTGATGCGATCTCGAAATGATGTCAAACGATCCTCAAGCGCCTTTTGCCGCTTTTGAAGCTCAGCCAGCGATCGTCGTTCGCTGCCGGGCGCTCTCTTTTCAACTTTTCTCAAAAGCGAATCGAGTCTTTTACTCGCATCTTGCCACCTTTTCATGGCGCGATCTTTTTCTTTTTTCTCGATGCAGGGCTCCTCTTGAACCATCTCCCTCATTCGGCGAATGATGGCAGAAACATCCCGCCAATCGCCAAGCTTGAGATGCCGCTGCATTTTATCGAGCGCGGTGCGGTGTAATCTGCGTCCCTCCTCGCGCCGCTCTTTCTCGGCGCGGCGTTTATCTTCTTCCGACAATTTCGGCAGTGCCGGCATTTTCTGGCCAACGCCACCAGAGGAAAGAGCCCCTCGAATTGCCTCAAGCGCTTTTTCAAGTTTGCGCTCCCCCTCGGCCTTCGTCTCTTTGGTCTTAGAAATTGATTTCGGTCCGCAATCCAACTCGATGATGCGCTCGGCGAGTTGACGCTCCTCGGCAAGTGATTTTTCAAAGCGCCTGGAGAGGGCTTTGAGGCTATTGGGCCACCCCTTTGTCATCCGTCCCATCACATTGCCATGCACATCGACCGTGCCGCTCAGGACGGCCTGCTGCTCTTTGACGATGGCCCCTAGTTCCGTCTGACGACGTCTCATTGGCTGCCCGCCCCGCTGCGCGGACATCTGGTTACGCTGAAGCCTGCGCATGGCGTTCCTTAGCTGTTGAATCTGGTTCATCAGCCGCCGGAGTGTGTCTAGCGCCCCCCGAAAATCGCCCTTTCGCATCTGCTGGCGAATACGATCAAACGCGCTCCGCATGTTTTGCATCGGCATGTTCCGCATGCTTTGCTGGTTCATAAACTCGCCGGGCATGCGGCGGGCTAGACTCGATAGTTGCTGCATGAGCTTGTCAAGTTCCTTTTGGAGACGGGAGACCTCCTTCTCAAGACGACTCTTGGCCCCCGGGCTCGCCTCGCCGGACTTGCGCATCTGCTCTAAAGCGCGAGCTAGATCGCGCTGGCGTTGCATCAGAGAGTCCGCCGTTTTACCAACCTGGTCCATACGGACGCTGCGGAGCATGTCCTCACCCATCGAGGCGAGACGCTCCATACTTTCGGTCGCCTCCTCTCGTTTGGAGAGGCGCTCCTGCTCGCGGGCCCGCCTTTCCTTTTTCGTCATTTTGCTGCCGCTCTCGCCTCTCATCTGATGGCGGGAGAGGAGGTGGCGATCCATCACATCTCGCAGACGCCTCATGAGGGTGGTCAGATCCATACTCGCCAGCGCCTCGCGCGGGTTGTTCGATCTCAAAAG
>JABJAL010000127.1 GCA_018669005.1 Nitrospinaceae bacterium | reverse complement strand
GGCCGAGTAGGTCCCTCACCGTGGCCAAGTCCACGCCCGCCATGACGAGAAACGACGCGGGTGCTAGAATGTTACCAGCGATTCGACGGATTCCGAACCGACATATTTTCTTGCCACGTCCAGACCCTTTCGCATTGCCATTATGCAAGTCTACCTGTTAATTTATTTTAAAGTTCGGATCATGCTCCCGTTAGGGAAAGGCTCTTAGCGGATTTTATGTGGATATATTTTGGATATTCCAGCTTCATCTTGAGGACTGAAAAATGACGACACAGTTCAATGAAAGCCAAGTTCTTGCCCTTATTCCGGCACGAGGTGGATCGAAAAGTATCCCTCTAAAGAATCTTGCTTCTCTGGGTGGTAAGCCTCTTTTGTCTTATGTGATTGATGGCGGGAAATCATGTCTGGCGATAACCAAAATAGTATGTTCGACCGATCATGATGAAATTGCGGAATATTGTTCGTCCCGCGATGTAGAGGTGTTCCCGCGTCCGGCAGATTTATCCGGTGACGATACCCCGGTGGCCGATGTCATGCGGCATGTCATCGAAAAAATCGCCCAGGAAGAAGGTGCTGCGCCTAGTTTTATAGCCCTTCTTCAGCCTACTTCCCCCTTTTTGTTACCCGAGCATATCGAAGAGTGCGTGAAGGCTCTGCGTGGAGATGAAAGCGCCGATTCGGCACAGACGATTACGCAGGTGTTTCACAACGCCCATGCTTTCAATCAAAGAGTTTTTGAGGGAGGACGCGTCTCCTTTCGCTTTAAAAAAGAGCGGCAACTTGCGTACAATAAACAAAGGAAGCCGCATTTTTTTCTGTTCGGAAATCTGGTTGTTTCCAGGGCACGGGCATTGCTTTCGGGCATGGACGCTTTTGGCGAAAATTCATTGGGCGTTGAAATAGATCGCTCATACGCCTTGGATATAGACGGACCGGATGATCTCGATTATGCGAACTATCTGGTTGATAAATCGTTGATTAAATTAGTGGACGCTGAAGAGCTATAAATTATGGTGGGAAAAAATGCCGGTCGGACTTTGTTGTTTTTGTCTCGTGATGCCGGAGGCGTGAAGTCGATTATTCCGGTGATAGAGTCTATGTCCGGGCGGGCCGATGTCGATACGGTTGTTATTTCGCATCCGCTTTCACGCTTTTTGTACGAAGAGAGAAATATTCAAAGCAAGCGTCTTGAGGATACGGGTTATTTTGAAAATCCCGATGATGTGATTTTCGATATTCTCCGCAGAATTCAGCCTGATGTGGTTGTATCTGGAAGCAGTATGCCGTCACCTGAAGAGCCCGTTACGGTAGAGCAGCGATTAGTGAAAGCCGCGCGTGAATGTCAAGTGCCAACGATATTGCTGCAGGATACTTGGGCTCATTTTCTCGAGCGTTTTTCGACCGATGGGAAAACTATTGATTTAGAAGTTGTGCCGGACAAAATATGTGTTTTGGATGTTCATGCGTTCAATGATTTGGAAAAAATAGGGGTGCCCCGTAGCCGTCTCTCTGTAACCCATAATCCTTGGTATGATGGTGTGGTTTCTGAATCGAAAAAACTAAGTAAAATATCCCGCCAGGGTGTTCAGATCCTATTTGCCTCGCAGCCGATTATTGAAAATAAGCCCATTAAAGATTGGGGCTATACACAAGAGTCGCTTTTTAAGGAACTTCTGGGGTCTCTTGATCGATGCTCTTCCTTCGACGGCAAAGAAATATTGGTATGGGTCCATCCTCGTGAGTGCTCGACTAGGTGGGCTCCTTCTTCTCTCCGAATTCCAGAATCAATCCAGGTGACAATTACTGAGGATCGCAGCGCGGAAATCTTGAAAAATGTTGATTTCATTGTTACAGGCCACTCAACGGTGGTTTATGAGGCACTTTACTACGATACACCTTGTATCTCTTTACGGATCGGAGGCTCATCTCAGGAGTCTTTGTTCACAGATGACTTGGGGCTCACTACACTAATCGAAACGAGAGGAGAACTTGATCGCTATCTCCGGGAAGAACAGTATCATTCGATATCTACTGAACTGAACCGTAAAAGAAAAGAGCTTTCGAAGGACAATGTATTTTTTTCGGACGGAAAAGCGGCAGGGCGTGTGCTCGATATCATATGGGAAGTTATTGACAGGTGAAAGCGAATTGAGCCGAGTAACTCGAGAGGTTTAGCGCGAAGATTATATTTTGTAAATACAAGTTTGCTGGCGGAATTGGTGTTTTACTTGTTGCGTTACAGGAAAATTTCCGGGGTGGGGTGGTTGATATTTGACTGATTTTGTCCTATTAACAATTATAGGATAAATTTTCTCGTTTTTTTGTGGCTATGGGTCCTGAATTAGTTGAAAAGTCATACTTTTCTTGCTTGTCCGGAGCAAAGTGGCGTGAATGAAAAAGATATGCTGGACACGGGATATGTCATATGAGTGAAGCTTCCAACGTCATTGAAATGAAAGCGTCGGAGAGTGCGCTTCGGTATGACCCTGTGGTCTGGCTTGCGGATCTCACTTACACACAGCAAACGGTTGCGGCCGATGTCATGCCCAATGCGGTGGGGTGCATCGCTACTTTCACAGAGACGAGAGTGAATCTTTCAAATCCGATTCGGCTCTTTAAATACCCCGGAAAACTCACAGAGGATCTTGGTAAAGGTCCCGTTCCCGACATAATCGGGTTCAGCAATTATGTGTGGAATTTCGACCTCTCGTATCGTATCGCCGAAGTAATCAAACGAGAGCATCCCCGGACTATCATTGTGTTTGGGGGGCCGAACTACCCAACCGAGCCGGACGAGCAAGAACTGTTTCTCCGGCGCCACCCGGCCATCGATTTTTACATTGTGAAGGAAGGCGAACTGGCCTTCTCCCGGGTGCTCGAGGCGCTGGTAGAGAGCGGCGGCGAAGTAGATAGGGTGAAGCGAAAAGAGATTCCTTCGGTACATTCCATCCTTTCGGACGGAGTGCCAGTCATTTCTGCCACCATAGAGCGGATAACCGATCTGACGGAGATTCCGTCGCCATACGCCACCGGCCGTATGGACGAATTTTTCGACGGCATTCTGTTGCCGATAATTCAGACGAACAGGGGTTGCCCCTTTGAATGTACGTTCTGTGTCGAGGGGGTCGGCTATTATAACAAGGTATACAAGAACTCCACGAGTAAAATCACAGACGAATTGGACTACATCGGCGCCAAAATGAAACAGCAACGAGAAAAGGGCGGGAGAAACGACCTGTTCATCGCCGACTCGAATTTCGGTATGTATAAGGACGATCTGGATACCTGCCGTGAACTTTCGCGTACGCAGCGGGAGTTCGGATGGCCTGAATATATCAATGTAGCCACGGGGAAAAACAGAAAAGAGCGTGTACTGGAGGCCTCCCGTTTGCTTGACGGTGCCCTGCGTCTGTCCGGATCGGTGCAAAGTCTCGATGAAGGTGTTCTGCTCAACATCAAACGGAAAAATATTTCGGCCGATGGATTACTGGACCTAGCCATGGAGGCGGGGAAAGTCGGAGCCAATACTTACAGCGAGATAATACTCGGCTTGCCGGGCGATTCCATCGAGGCGCATTTGAGAACGATCCGGCTGGTCATGGACGCTGGATTCACGAATATATATTTGTTTCAGTTGATGCTTTTGCCGGGAACCGAGCTTGCGACGGGCCAGGTGCGCGAGCAGTACGGAATGACGGTCCGGCATCGTGTTCTTCCGCGCTGTTATGGACATTTTGATGTTCTAGGGGAACGGGTGGTCGCCGCCGAAATCGAAGACATTTGTGTGGCGAACAATACATTGAGCTTCGAGGAATATCTCGAGTGCAGGCGTCTTCACTTGGTGATTACTATTTTTCATAACGACGGTATTTTCGGAACTATGCTCAAGCTATTGCGGCTTCTGGAGGTACCGGTTTTCCGGTGGATGGAAATTATCATGAAAAGCCCGCTGTCCCAGGGATTGGAGCAGTTGTTCCAGTCGTTTCATGACGCCACAAAAAATGAATTGTGGGATTCGCGTGAGGAACTTGAAGGGTTTATTCAGCAAGAAGATATCGTTGAAAAATTCATCTCAGGCGAGCTTGGAAACAATCTGTTGTTCGTTCACAAAACCTTGGCTATTACCCACCACATCGAGGAACTTGCCGAACTGGCCCAGCGAACTATCGTGGCATGTTTGGATGAAGCTGGAAAAGCCACGGAGGAAGTGCAAGAATTTGTGAATGATGCTCTTCGCTATCACGTTTGCCGGGCTGAAAACCTGTTTTTTGATCGTGAAATTTCCCCGTCGGCGAATTTGTCGTTTGATATTAATATGTTTGAAGAGGAATCCCATCCCGAGAATATTAAAGATTTTCGCCTTTCCTCTCCTAAATCATATCGGTTCACCTTAGACAATACGCAAAATGAGTTGATTGATCGATATCTTGGGATTTATGGAGACTCTACTGTAGGAATCGGGCGTATTTTGTCGAAGGTGTATGTGCGAAAACTTTTCAGGCACCCACTTTCCG
The DNA here is from genome assembly GCA_018669005.1 of Nitrospinaceae bacterium. NCBI lineage: Bacteria > Pseudomonadati > Nitrospinota > Nitrospinia > Nitrospinales > Nitrospinaceae > Nitrospinaceae bacterium. The sequence continues at coordinate 30,800 of JABJAL010000127.1, read as the reverse complement.
ACGATATGGGGGATTTATCATCGGAGCCCGGGGACGGAGAGAACCGATTTCGAATTGCGGGGCTTCAGAATTGATTTGCTAAGACAATGTTGCCGCTCGATTAAACCCTCGCTGCTCGCCTAACCCATAGGTCGCAGATTTGATTCCTGTCCCGCCCACCAAAATGAAGACGCCCCCTAAGTCTCGATTGATGAAAACCGACTTCTTCCAGGTACCCTGTGCTTTCCGAAAGTCGACCAAAGAGCTCCAAGCGAAAGGGGGTACGCCCCCAATTTCGTGCATTGGAACTGAGAAACACTACATAGTGGGTTGGCCGCGAACGATCAGCAAAAAATGAAAATCGACTTCAAAGAAAACTTGGCTTGATTTAAGATCCCCTGCGATCAGATCTTTCTTGGGGAGTCCTGTTGATCAGATCGAAAGAGAAAGTCGCTCCAGGGATCTTAGAACGCGTCTGAGGCGGCAGTATAGGTCGGTGCGGGTGTGTTGTACGTGAGGAGTTAGAAAGTGAAGCGAAGAACTCCAACGTCACCATCGAATCTGGTGTCCATAACCGGTGTGCCTTAGTACAAATTGGTGTCACTCAGGCTTACTTTTGATTCCGACTAACCCTTTAAAATCTATGTCTCCATGTCACTTAGTGTCACCCAGTGTCTTTATACACAAAACCCCCTCGACTGCCTTCACACGGCAGAAGCCACTGGTTCGATCCCAGTACGGCCCACCAAAAAATCAACGGGTTGCGGTGTATAAGCCGCAACCCGTTCTTTGTTGGTGCCTAAATATTTTCACTTTCGGATGTTGTGATTGGTGCTCTAAGAATTAAGTCCTAAGAATTCCTAGGCCGAATCATCCACGTTAGCACCCACGTCACTTTCTGGAGCCGCCTCAGGACGTTCACCACCACCTGCCTCGGGAGTGACGTCAAGCTCTACACTACCACCTTCTACTTCTGTCTTGGCCGCTCTCTCAGCTGGAGGAGGTGCTGAGGACGAACTTGAAACTGCATCTACCATTTGAATTCTCCTAGGTAATTAATGTTAATAATATAATCCCTTCTTTTTGAGATAGCAAACTTGAATTTTCTCAATTTGTTGCCGAAATTATTACCTTTCATTCACAGATACCACAACAAAATCAATAAGATAACGGTCCAATGCCTTCACACGGAAGAAGCCACTGGTTCGATCCCAGTACGGCCCACCAAAAAATCAACGGGTTGCGGTGTATAAGCCGCAACCCGTCTTTTGTTACTAAGAACACTGAAACTTTAGGGCATCCACATTCAATATTTCATCTCCATTTATGAAAATGAAGGCCCCGAACATTTCTCAGGTCACGTGCGCGCCCTGGCCTTGAGAGAGAAGAACCCCAGCCCCCTCAAACTTGCCTATAGTCTATCCTTTAGCGGGGCCCTGTGTACTCCACGATGTCCAGGCCGCCGCCACAGCGATCTGCAATGTAGATAAGGCCCCGCTCATCCACAAAAACGTCGTTGCTCTGGGGGGTGGGCCTTCCGGTGTCGCCCGCTGGCACGTAGTAGCCCACCTCCTGCGGCCTGAAGGGATCTGAGATGTCCACGATTCGGAGGCCCGCGTTGAACCAGACAACATAGACGAAGTCCTTGGTGGTCATTCCCCGCCAGATGTTGTGGGCGCCGTAGCGCCCACCACGGGTGGTCCAGTCGCCCTCGCTGGGAAACAAGCTCGCCGGGTCTACCGGATGGGGCATCCAGGTGGAGATGGGAACCGGGTTGCTCGGCACCCTCGCATCGTAGATCCAGAGGAAACCGGGGGGCTCCGACACATCGTCGGATGTGGACTCGTGGGTCACTATCACGAGGTCGGAGTCGGGAAGGGGAACCGCATTGTGGCATTTACCGGGATAGGGAGGGGTCGGGTTAAAGTGCCCGACCACCTTGGGTTTGGTAATGTCTTTCACGTCGAATACGACGAAGCCCCCAAACCAGTACCCGCAAAAGAGGTGGTCCCCCCGACGATAGGCCCCGTAACATTGAGAAAGGTTTCCCTCCCCCCAGGAAGGCACCTCCCCTCCCGCTAGATGCTGGCCCGCGAGCCAGCCCTGACTCACCACCTCAGGATTTACCGGATCCTTCAAGTCCACAATCCAGAGAATGTCTCCCAAAAAACCCTCCGCAGTGCAGGCGCAATAGCAGAGACGGTTTTCGATATCCAGAATGGGCCGGTGGACTCCTTTCCCGTACATCTCGAAGGTCTTCATGAATTTGGGTTTCGCCGGATTCGAGATATCGTAGAGGAGAAGCCCTGGCACAAACCCATCAGCCTCTCTGCCCTTGACTTGCTCGGCATTCACGATCATCACGTCGTCGAGGAGCTGGACCTTGCCAGATGTGGTCCCTGGCGGAGAGGGAAGCTGGGCCACCACCTTGGGGTTTGCGGGATCCTCCACGTCCACGACGGTGGTGCCCTCGTGACCGTCTGCGCCCGTAGCACCGATGAAACCCCATTTGCCCCGCACCTGCACTTGCGTAATGCACCCCCACCCGTTCAGGTCGCTGTGGCCGATGAGTTTCACGTTTTTCGCCTCTTCGGGGCACCCCTTCATTTGGTTCATCAAAAAATTCTCCTCATTTCTTGCCTTTGATAGTAGCAGCCCAAAAGTATTCCATTGCCGCAATACACACACGGACCTAACTGTGCATGAAGAATTAGTAATTATATCCTGAAATTAGGCTTTTCGCCGCATGCCTTTGGTTAGCAGTTCACTTAACTTCCCCCGACAAATTTCCCATCTGAAATTCAGTCATAGCCGAGAGACTTCATCTGCATGAGCCTGAAGTCGTTGAAGCTCAATGTGGTTCTCATAAAGCTTGCTTCCATAAAGCTGACACTACCGTTGGCGCGCATCAGCACAAACCGGAACCACCCAGGCTCACTTTAATACTGCCCAATTCTTTGAATTTTGTTGCTTCATACTACTTGGTATCGCTCATTACCATCTCATGAAAATTGACCCTAAAGACCTCCATGCGGTAGAAGCCGCTGCTTCATACCCAGTACGGCCCACCAGAAACAAAAACGGGTTGCGGTTCAAATACCACAACCCGATTTGTAGGTAAGAATAGTGAGATAAAAAATTTACAGCGCGATTTAAGAGAGGACGAATAAGATTTTTGGGAAATGGGATATCAAACTTGACTAGGCGCTTGTATCTACCTGGCTGCCTCGTGAGCTCTCGGGCGGACTCTCGGCAGGCGCGCTTTTCGCCCCAGGCTCAGCCTCCGCCTCGGGGGCCGACTGTGGGGCCGAAAAATTCGGCGCTGCCGCCTGCGCTCCACCTTCGATTGCGTCAACCATTCCGGTTTCTTCTGGCAGCAATCCGTTTTTCTACGATAGGAACATTTTCATAGTAAAAAATTACCTTCAAACACAGATTAGGCCAGAATTAATTTCGACACCAAATCCTCTTGAGTAATCAGGGGAATGTCTTTAATTTCATATATATCAATTCGTTAAACGGAACATTGCCATAGCGGACATTCGAAATTCAAATTCCTCTTATCGAAAATGTGACCAATTTCACTGCCTAAATCGTAACGAAAAGATAAATTCTATATGGGAGTACAAATGAACTATCAAGGAGAGCAGAAAAGGACCTCAAAAGTGATTCGCTATGAGCATGGCATTTTGGGCTAGATAATTTTTCGCTTATCCCCATGGGCACCTATCGGTAGAAAGCGGGTCCCAGGGCGGAGGATATGGGAAAGAAATTCAAGCCCGGAAGATATCGGAACCGCCCGGCAGTTAATCACGGAGGGGAAAGGAATGAGGGAGACCGATGTTCACGCAAAAAGAAGCGCTGCACATGACCACGTCTAATGATTTTCAGGCCAATATTTTAATTGCCGATCCTGATGAAACACTCGGGGAGCTATTGGATGTTTCGCTGCGCGAATTCCAGCACGATGTGAGAATCGTGCGAAATGGACTCGAGGCTTTCGAAATCCTCCGAGAAGAGGAGTTCGACCTCGCCATCATGGAATTTGCGCTACCCGGCAACTCAGCCCTTGAAATCCTCACCCGTCTGAAAAAAGCCTCTATACATGTTCCACACACGATGATTCTTAGCACCGGCGGCACCCTCGAAACTATCCATGATTGCGTCGAGGCCGGCGCTCAGGATTTCATCGTGAAACCCTTCAAACTGCCGACCCTCATCAAGCGCATCAGCGTAATCCTTGCGCGTGTGGGCCTGGAGCGGCAAAAGAGATAGCCAATGGGGAAATATGTCCCGGATGATGCCCGCCCCGGGTAATGCCCGCCCCGGGTAATGTCTTCGGACACTCATGGATTTCAGTAAAACTTTTTTCTATTGCGCTTTTGCGCCATCTCCTCGTGCAGCTCGTCCCGTCGCTTTCGCGCAAAGCCCATGTTGAACAGGGCTAGCAGCGCGATGATGAGTATCACGGCAAAAATCTTCAGCATCCCCCCCGGCCCCGGCAGACCAGGAACCATACGCGCTGGAGGCATAGGAGGTCCCCCCTCACCTGCCTGGGCATGAACAACCCTATAGCGAGAGAAAAAACGCTCCCAGACCGGCAATCCCATCAATTTCGCCTGTTTCTCGTCTATCTCGGAAAACGCCCGCAGGCGCTCGGCCACCTCGCCTGACCGCCGTCCGACCATGGCCTTGAGGAGCATGCGTAGCGCCTCGGGCATCCGCTCCCGCGGCGAGACGGCCCCGCCCCTGAAACGACCCGAGGACCCAAATGCCGCTAGCGCGAGAAAGTCCCCTTGGCGCATCGTCAGCCCCCAGCCGAGAAATACCATTCGGGGGCGCGAGGCGCCCTGGCGAACCAAGGAAGAGGAGAAATTTTTGGGATTCTTGAGCGCGAGAAACACCCGTATATCGTCGGTCGGCGCAATAGCTGCCAGTGGTCCTGTGGCCAGAAAAAGATCTGCCTCCTCGAACAGAAGGCCCAGCGCATCTTTCTCATCATCTGCTGGCAGGCGAGCCTTCTCTCCCGGGAAAACACCCTTCTCGGGCGATGCGCCCCATGCCACATCTGCAAGAGGTCCCGCCACCAGTGGCACTGCCACCAATGGCACTGCCATCAGCACGGCCAATAAAATCGCCGACAGAGGGCCTGCCCTAAAGGTCGATGCCATCAAGAAGCGCCGCCACATCAAGCGGCCTCCCCTCCTCGGCCGAGCGCACAGAGCCCTCGACCATCGCAAGCGCGTGGACGGCCTCGGCGGGTCCTGTCTCGGGATCCTTACCTGCGCGCACACATTCGGCAAACTCCTCGAGCTCATCCTGCAACATGTCGCACATACCCGGCAGGGGCACGTCGGTCCAGCCCGTTTCCCCCTTCTTTTTCATGAGCAGGGTCGTCTCCTCATTCGTGCGCTCGGCCACCGCAATGTTTTCCCTGATCATTTCAAGGTGCACCGCCGCCTCGGTCCCGTGGAGTTTCATCGAGAAAATATCGGGCGAGGTGAAGCACGTCGTCACATTCGAGACCGCCCCGCTCTCGTGCTCATAAGTCGTCATCGACACATCGTCAATTTCGGCCGGCGTCGCCATGTGCTTGTGCACCCCGTAAATGCGCACCGGCCGCCCGAGCAGATATTGCAGCGTGTCGCAATGATGTATCCCCATCTGCATCAGAGGCCCGCCCGGGCACTCGGACTTAAAATAGCGCCAGCGATCGGTCGTAAAATTCTGGCCCGCTGGGCTCGTAAACGCCGCCTCGGCCCACAAAGGCTTGCCAAGCGTCCCATCGTCAATCATCCGCTTCATCACCCTGTGCCCCGCCGCCCGGCGGTAGCAGTGCCCGACCGAGAGCACGCGCCCGGCCGCACGCCATGCCTTTAAAACCCCGGGCACCTCGGCCAGCGTGTTCGTAATCGGTTTTTCAACCCAGACGTGCTTTCCCGCCGCCATTGCCGCCTCAATCTGCGCGGCGTGGGCCGTGTTCTGCGAAGTTAAAAGAATTCCCTCGACATCGTCATTCTCTAGCAGCGCCTCATAGCTCCCGGCCTGAGCGCAACCATATTCGGCGGCATAGTTATTTCGTTTCTCCTCATTTCGCGTGAAGCACGACACAATTTCCAACTTCTCGCTCCGCCGCGCGGCATTGCCTATTGGCCCCGCCCACCAGCCAAGGCCAACAACCGCAACTCTCAAAGGTGCATCAGACATGAAAACTCCCTTTCTTTTTTCGTAGACATTGCTCTCAATATAAGACCGTTAAAAAGATAACACGGACCACTCAAACACAATATCGCCCGCAATAAACGTGGCAGCTTCATTCCAATGGTCAAAGAGATCAGTATCCCGATTATTTCTCGCAATAATTTGCAGCCGTGTCGCAGTGCTTCTACAACGTCAAAGCACGCTGCCCGAAGCCCGAAGCGCCTCAGCAAACCCTCCGGAGATCAAATGATTTCCGCGGATATGGGGTTGATTTATTTTCTTTATTCCCTTAACTTTATTTAATTCCCGCCCGGAATTTACCAAGTACCTATCGCCCGAAGCAGGCAGCCTGTGGCCCGAATATACCTATCCTTCAGTTATGCCGACTTTACGAGTGCGAGTATTGTCTACAATTCTTGCAAGGTGAATCGCATTCCCAGCCCCATTTTTCTTGAGCAAGCCGTCTGGAATGGCGCAAGGAAAAAGGGAGACGGCGCAACTAAAGAGTTAATCGATCGCGCTCTTTCTCATGCAGACATAACGGTTTTTCTGATCGGTCGAAACACCTACGTCGATACATGGTGCGCCTATGCGCTCAGAAAGAGCATAGAGGCCCAAAAAGGCGTTTTCGGAATACATCTACCCAATCAAATGCAGCCCGGAAAAGCAGATTGGCTGTTGAATAAGGGCGCTCTAGTTTACGAGTGGGATAGCGCCGGCCTTCGGGGCTGGATGCTCGCCGCAATACAAAAATCCCTTACAAAAGCCTCATAGAGTTAAAAGACTTATCCGCAAGCTTTTCACTTCGCAAGACAGCAAGCCGAATTAAAACAATTCCCCCTCAATCCACTCGCTTGTTCTTCTTGAGATACACCCCGTACGCCAATACCCCGACAAAGAAAAGCAGCATTGGAATCAGGACCATATCAAGCAAATAAACAAAAGCGGAAAGCCCTAAAACACCGAACAACAAAACGAGCACTGGCGTAAAACAACAGATGGCCATAACAACGGAACCAACCAGGCCCACTTTAAAAAAAGAATTTTCTTTCACCTAGATACCTCCTCAAAACCCGCCTGAAAAAATATTGCGGATGATTATCTTCAATCTAAAATTTTAAGCTTAAGTTGTTGGGTGGTCTTGAATTTATCAAAAAACTTGTCGGCGATAGATCCCGCGCAATCGGGTGAGACTTTTAAAAAACCGGGGCGGGCTGCGCGCTCACCCGTCGGCGTTGATGGCCTCAATAAGCTGGGCAAGGACCTCGCCCGCCCTACCGTTTTCAACCTGGCAGGTGCCTGCCGCCTCGTGCCCGCCCCCGCCGTTATCAAGCATTAATTTGCCGACATGTGTTTTCGAGGTGAAATTCGAGATTGATTTACCGGTGGCAAAAACAGTGTTCTGGCGAGTTTTCCCCCACACCACCTGAATCGAAATATTCTGATCCGGAAAGAGAGTGTAAATCATAAATCGATTTCCGGGCCAGATGATTTCCTCCTCACGCAAATCCAGCACAACGAGATTGCCGTGAACTTTCGAGCACTTCAAAATCTGCTCTCTAAACTCTTCCTCATGCCTAAAATACAGCTCCGCCCGCTCGACAATCTCGGGCATCGCCAGAACATCGTTCGCAGTGTGGCCCTCGAAATCCTCAATCATTTTGATCATCAGCTCATCTTTTGAGAGATGCAGTTCCTTGAATCGGCCGATCCCGGTTCTCGGGTCGAGCAAAATGCCAACAAGCACCCACCCCTCCGGGTTAACCACCTCATTGAGAGAGTAGTTGCCCGAGTCCACCTTGTCGGCAACTTCGATCATCTCCTCGAATTCGGGCGGAAAAACTGCCTCCCCGCCCAGATATTCGTACACGACGCCCGAGGCCGATGCCGCCTCAGGAATATTGATGTAGTCCTCTCGCTCCCCGATGCGAATGTACTCGCTGGCGTGGTGATCGATGGCCATGTGGGCGCCGCCGACAAAAGGAAGATTTGTCGTGATGTCCCGGCTCGTAATTTCGATCTTGCCGTCCTGCATGTCCTTGGGATGCACGAAAATAATTTCATCGATCATGTCGAGATGCCGAAGAAGCATTCCGCTGACCAGACCATCAAAATCGCTTCGCGTCACAAGACGGTATTTTTCGCTGTCGGACATATTCAAAACTCTCAACCCACATTCAATAAATAATATTCATAAAACCATCGAACTACTATTCGTTATTATGCTGCAATGGGCTCCCCAATGTAAATTTCAATAATTTACATTGACTGGGGGAGGCGAGCATTGCAAACTAATGATATCGTCAGACCAACGAATAGAAAATTTAAACTCAATATCGGGTAAGATCCCTTCTACCTGCAAGTTCAACGGGAAATAGTTATTTATTATGTGTTTTCTGTTAAACTTAAGGTGCTCAGGTTTAGGATTATCGCTAAATCAATAGAAGGAAGGCTCCATTAAATGTCATCCTCAAAGTTAATTTCAATCCGTTCTGAGTATTCCAAAAATCGCCTTGAAAAATTAAAAAATAATTTGGCATCAATCCCCGAAATTGAGATTTTTGATAACATAACAATATATACAGCAGGTTCATTTGCTCGATTTGAAGCCAGTGAATATTCAGATATCGATCTATTCTTTTTGATTAACGGTAAGCCGGATGATTTAAAAGAAGCAAACATTGATACAATCCGAATGTTCGCTATAATAGTCGAGGTTGTGGATCATATGGATTTTCCTAAATTTTCAAATGATGGAAAATATCTCAAAATTTCATTTTCTAAAGAAATGATTGATAGTCTTGGTGGTAGCGATGATGATTATCTAAACCACTTCACTAGTCGAATGTTAATGTTGCTTGAAAGTTATCCAGTATATGGCAACGAAAGTTACAATTCGATAATTAAAGAAATAGTTAGTTCTTATTTTCGTGACTACCCACATCACCCAGATTCATTTCGCCCAACATTTCTAGTTAACGATATATTACGATTCTGGAAAACTCTTTGTCTGAATTATGAACACAAAAGAAATCAGCCCACCGAAGACCAAAGTCAAAGGATCAAACAAAAAGTTAAGAATTTCAAATTATAATTCAGCCGAATGACAACTTGTTTCGCGACTGTGGCAAGTCTGTCATGCTTCAAGGAACCTGTGACCCAAGAAATAGTATTGGAATTGGTAAAAAAATCGCCGCGCGAACGCCTCGAAGAAATCCCCAGTCGACTACCCGAAGCAAGCGAAGCCATAGATAAAATTCTAGAGCAGTACTTATGGTTTATCGGAATGACTGGCCTTACCGAAGCCGAACTTCATGATTATATTAGCGACAAAGTCAAATGCTCTTCAGCATTTAAGAAAGCCAATGAATACGGCGACTCAATTTACGAATTATTGAAATTGTCAGACAAAGAATTTGGATATATGCGATTTTTGGTGGTATGAAATGAACATATTCTATGTTTTATATATTGAAGACGATTTTGTAGCCCCCTACTTGGATCTTATTAAAATTATTTGCAACCCTAAGACTGCGAGCCGTGTACATCTTACGGTAAGAGGTCCGTACAAATGTATTCCAGACAAAAAAAGAAACTGGAGATCTTTTAAAGCAAGTCATATTTCAATTGCAAAGGTAGGCTCATTTATTTCAAATAATCAAAATACAATTTACTTAAACTGTTCATTCCCTGGAATGAATGAAGTATGGAGGAAACCCGACTTCCCAGATGGCGTAGGCCATTTAACATTATACGATGGGAAATCAAAAGATTTCGCCGAAAAACTTTTTTCCTTGCTATCTAAGTATTCATGGGAATTTGATGTAAAAACAGGGGAACTAGAACCATTAATAGTAAACAAGATAGCTCCTAGTTTTTTTCTTTACCTAGAAACTGTTGGTGAAATATATGAAAGGATTTTTTCTTCGGGGATGTCACTTGAAAAGTTAAAGTCAATGAATGACGACAAGCGACTAGAAGCAATTAAAAGAATATGCGAATTTCTTCATCGTGAAAAAATCAACAACCATGCTATGCATTAAGAGCGGATAAAAATCTACTACGACAGAACGACCAAAACCCTACAACAAACTCTGCGGATTAACATCAATAATCAGGTGCACGGTGCCGAAATTTTTCTGGCTGTGGAAGGCGTCATCGAGGGCGTGGAGGATTTCGCCGAGGCGTTTGGCGGTGGTGGATTTTACTAGCATGTGGTGGCGATAGATTCCGCGCACGCGGGCGAGCATGGCAGGGGCCGGCCCTAGGAAGGTGAGCCCGGCGCTTGCGCCATCTCTGCTTGCGGCGGGTTTAGCCCCGTTTTTCTCCATAAAATTTCGCACCCAGGCGCCAGCGGCAGCCGCCGCATCGGGGTTGCGCGCCTCAAAGCGAAGCCGCGCCAGCCTTCGGTAGGGGGGATAGCCGGTCTCTTGTCTAAACTTTGATTCCATCTCATAAAAAGCGGCGTAGTCGTGGCCCTTGGCGCAGGTGACGGCGTAGTGCTCGGGCCGAAAGGTTTGGACAATGACCTCGCCCGGAAGATCGGCGCGCCCGGCGCGGCCCGCAACCTGGGTTAAGAGCTGAAAGGTGCGCTCGCCAGCTCTAAAGTCGGGAAGGTGAAGCCCCACGTCGGCGAGCACGACGCCCACCAGCGTCATGCGCGGAAAATCGTGGCCCTTTGCGACCATCTGCGTGCCGATAAGAATATCCACCTCGCCGCGCCGCACGGCGCCCAGAATTTCGTCATATGCCCCAGCGCGAGTGACGGTGTCGCGATCCATCCGGCGAACGCGGGCCTTTGGGAAACGCGCTTTTACGGCCTCCTCTACCCGTTCGGTGCCGAGGCCAAAATAGGCGACCCGCGCGCTCCCGCAGGCGGGGCACTCGTTGGGCGGCGGCATCGAGAGATCGCACAGGTGACACTGAAGGCGGCCCGCCCCACTCCTTGCGTTTAAATGAAATGTCATCGGGACCGAGCAGTTCTGGCACTGGGCCGAGGCCCCGCAATCTCGGCAAAGGATGACCGAGGAAAATCCCCGGCGGTTTAAAAATAAAAGGGCCTGCTCGCCCCGCGCCAGCCGGTCTTGGATTGCGGCGGCAAGCTCGGCGGAAAGAAGGGGCGGGGTTTTGTGCTCGCCTCCCTGCTCGCGCCTTAGGTCAACGAGCGTGACCTCGGGCAGCGGTTTCCCGCCGGGCCGGGAGGGAAGCTCAAGTAGGCGGTAGCTCCCGGCCTTGGCCCGGGTGTAGCTTTCAAGGGACGGCGTGGCCGAGCCCAGGACGATGGGCACCCCGGCCCGCTTTGCGCGGACGATGGCGGTGTCTCGGGCGTTGTAGCGCGGGGCGTCTTCTTGTTTATAGGAAGCGTCGTGCTCCTCGTCGATGGTGATGAGCCCAATGTTGGGGAGGGGTGCATAAACGGCAGAGCGCGTGCCGAGGACAATCGGGGCCTCACCGCCACGAACCCTTCGCCACTCGGCGGCGCGTTTTTTCTCTGGATATGCGCTGTGGAGGCAGGCCACCTTGTCTCCAAAGCGCGAGCGAAAGCGCCCTAAAAGCTGGGGGGTGAGGCCAATTTCAGGAACGAGAACGAGCGCGCCTTTTCCTTGAGCAAGGGCCTCGGCGGCAAGGCGCATGTAAACCTCGGTCTTGCCGCTTCCGGTGACGCCATGAAGGAGGGTGACGGAGTAGGCGCCACCCCGTAAGTCCTCTGCCACGGCGTCAAAAGCCTCCCGCTGGGCATCTGTGAGCTCGACCGGGGGCGCGGTGTGGGGGCTTTCAGGGGCTGTGTCTTCATCGGCAGGCGGGGGGGCGTCCTCAAATGCGAGCCACCCCTTTTTCTCCATCGCCGAGCAGGCGGCCCGCGTGCCCGGGACGAGGCGCTCTAGCTCGCGGAGCATCAATCGTTTATCATCAGCATTATCAATGACTTTCAAGGCTTTCGCCTGTTTGGGAGCCCGGCGATCGAGATATTCTCTCGCCTCGGCATCAGGCACCGCCACCAACCGCACATAGCGCACCAACACAGGGGCCCCGCCACCCTCATCAAGCGAGACTTTCTCGATCAGCCCCGCCTCTATTAGCCGCTCGGCCTCCTGCCTCGCCCCGCGCCCGGCACCCTTTGCCAGCGCGTCCAGCTTCATGGGCCGGGCCTTCAAGGTGTTCAGCACCCGCGCCCGGAGAGGGGCGTCTTTCTCACCACCCATGCCAGGGAGCCCGAGCCCCGCCGCCTCAAGCGCCGCCTCGCGCCTCCCAGAGTCCGTGAGGCGAACCCGCTCGACACTTTTCCGCTCACCCACGCCGGGCAACGCCGCCCGAATGGCCTCTCCCCAGCCGCAGCAGTAGTAATCCGCCACCCAACGGGTGAGGCCAATGAGCTCCTCGGTCAGGGCGGGCTCCTCGTCGAGCGCCCGAATTACATCCTTTAAATTATCCGGGCCGTCCGGCAGAAGGGGTGCGGGCGGCGATGCGACGTAGCCCGTCATCCGCCGCCGACCCAGTGGAACCATAACGCGCATGCCAGGAATGAGTTTATCCGCCAACTCGTCCGGCACCCGGTAGGTCAGAGCCCCCAGGCGGGGGACGTTCAGCGCCACCTCAACCGATAAGGGGCCAGCAGCTTTCCTTTGATCGGAATCAGCCTCGCGGGGATTGAGGCGATACGTTCGTGCAGGTTTAGCTTTTGCTTCACTCATGGCTTAGGGGCACCACCAGAGACGATAGGATTCAATTGCTCAGCGGCCTCAAAGACATCTCTCAAGAGGGGATCTTTCATAGCGTCCTCCAGGCCTATAAGGCTGCGGGCCCACGGCCTACGACGGACTATGCGTAACCTAAAAGAATTGTCTGGTAGCGTTTGCGGGCGAAGCACCTATCTTTATACAGGAAAATAACCGTCATCGGGGACGCGGCAGAGAACAAGACAACAATAGAGGTGTGTGCGCGAACTTCGAGGCCTCACCAGAGTTCAGCGCGTATTGACCCTCCCACGGAGCGCCCATAGAATCCTTTGAGCGGAAGATTATAAACCCGCCGCGCGCTCGACCCGGCGGATTGACAAGACATTGATAAGAAAGAGGATAAAAACCATGAAAAGCGCACTTGAAATCGCGATGGAGAAGACCTCGACCATCGGTGAAGAGGCACGCGAGGAGCTGAAAAAACTCTCCTCCGCGCAACGTAAAGAGATTGAAGAGACCAAGAAAGTTTACACCGGAAAAATCGCCGAGCGCGAAGTCCTCTTTCAGCAAGAAATGATGAAGCTCACCGGCGGGGTGCCGCTAGAGGCCGCTCTTTCGCAAATCCCTCCCGAGGCGCAAGTGCCACTCGATGAGGCGCGGCAGAAGCATCTTGAGGCTCGCGAGACCCTCGAGAATGAGCGTGACGAAAAGATCGAGGCCATCAAAAAAGGCTGAGGCGGAGGCAGCGATGAGAGAGGAAGGGTTGAGCCGCGTCGCGATAATAAGGTGCGCCAACTACGATCCACCTCGAGTCGTAGAGGCCCTCGACCACCTGATCGAATTGCTGGGCGGCGCAGAAAAAAATTTCCCGCTGGAAAAAAACATCCTACTTAAACCCAACTTGCTTAAGGGGGCAGCCCCCGGGAAAGCCGTCACGACCCACCCCGAAGTCCTGCGCGCCACGATACGCGCCATCAAGAGAGCAAGGCCCGTTTCTTCCATCTCCGTCGGCGACAGCCCCGCCTGGGGAAGTTTCCAAAGCGCCATGCAGGGAGCAGGATTGGCCGCCGTCTGTGAAGATGTGGGCGCCGCGCCCTCCCCCTTCACACGCGGAGTGAAAGTGGCGAACCCCGGCGGCAATGTCTTTGAGCACCTCCACATCGCCCGCGAAGTGGTACAAGCCGAGGCCATCATCAACCTCCCCAAGCTTAAAACTCATTGCCAGATGTACATGACCGGTGCAGTGAAAAACATGTTCGGCTGCGTGGCAGGAAAGCGGAAGGCTTGGTGGCACTTCAAGGCTGGAAACTACAAAGACTATTTTCCGCTTATGATCGCAGAGACGGCTCGCCTCATCGCCCCCCGACTCTCCATCATGGACGCGATATTCGCCATGGAGGGACAGGGTCCCAGTGCAGGCACCCCCCGGCGAATGGGCCTTCTGATGGCCAGCGCCGATCCAGTCGCCCTGGACCGTGTGGCCGTAGATGTGGCCGGCCTCGCCCCCGAGCGAATGCGGACGCTCGCAGCGGCCGATACAATAGGCTGGGGGGAAACCAACCTCGATAAAATAGAGATCGTTGGGCTCCCCATCAGCGAGGCTCGCCTCACCACTCCTCTAGTAGAGCCCAGGATGATCCCTGTGGGTTTCAGCCTTCCCCGTGTCGTCAAAAGCACTTTCAAACAACAGTGGCTCATCCGAGTGAACGAACCCACCCATCGTGTGTCCCGAGGGCCTTTGAAATGATTCGCGCCCTGCTGGCAACAGTGGCCTTTGTTCTCGTGCTTCCGTCGACGAGTCTGGCACGCAACCTCGATTTTCAACGTTACGTGCACGGTGAGGTCCGACGCGACAGCTACACTTTCTTCTGTTTAGAGGAAAAAGGCGCCAGGGAAATCGTCGGGCTCATCAGAAGCTATACTTTAGGAGAAATCTCTAGCGAGGATGTTGGAGTCGCCATCAAGGGAAAAACCCTCGAATACAAGTGCAATCGCCAGGATTTGCTCCACATGTCTCTCAAAACCCTTATCAAGGGAACACATTCCGACATTGAGACGGTAGAAAACAGGCCCATATGGATAACGAAGGATGCGAGCCTCGTAAAGGCACAGGCGCGAGATGGGCTTATTGTTTACGTCATCACGAATGCAATTGTACCCTCGCCCGAGTCGGTTCGAACAAAAGAGGATATTTCTCCCAGCGAGGCAGCCCCTACAGAAAAAGAAAATCCCGCAAAGTCCACAGAGCCTGGAGAAGAACATCGCGAAGTTGCCAAATCCATTCCCGAGGGACCAGAAGCGAAGGTAGCTACAAATTCCGAGGTACAAGAGCCGGAAGCATCATCCACTGCTGAGCCACCCACCGAGAATGCTGACAAAGATGTTGCCAAAGCCGAGGTGAGCATTCCATTTCTCGAAGAAACCGACGAGCAAACAGGATTTTTTTTCGCAGACAACGAGCGACCCGAACCTGACGATAAAACTACTCAAATTAAGAGTACCGACTCCCCTGAGTCGAAACCGATTCCTTCTGAGGAAGAAAATCCCGCAAAGTCCACAGAGCCTGGAGAAGAACATCGCGAAGTTGCCAAATCCATTCCCGAGGGACCAGAAGCGAGGGTAGCTACTAATTCCGAGGCACAAGAGCCGGAAGCATCATCCACTGCTGAGCCACCCACCGAGAATGCTGACAAAGATGTTGCCAAAGCCGAGGTGAGCACTCCATTTCTCGAAGAAACCGATGAGCAAACAGGATTTTTTTTCGCAGACAACGAGCGACCCGAACCTGACGATGAAACTACTCAAATTAAGAGTACCGACTCCCCTGAGTCGAAACCGATTCCTTCTGAGGAAGAAAATCCAGCAAAGTCCACAGAGCCTGGAGAAGAACATCGCGAAGTTGCCAAATCCATTCCCGAGGGACCAGAAGCGAGGGTAGCTACAAATTCTGGAGCACCAGCATCCGTAAATTCGCCCACGACAGAACCAGCAGATAAGTTCGTTGATAAAACGATTTCTGGGTCAGAGAACGAAGTCCAAATCGAAAAAATTAAAAACCCCACTCCTCGTTCGAGCCAATTCAGCGGACAAAGGGAAAATTCTTTGCTTTCAGAGCAATCTGGACAAAAAACAAAAATTTCCAAAACCGCCCGGGTCGATAACACAAAGTCCGCCGAAGTTACACCTTCAGCGGAAGTCCCCGATGAACCACGGAAGACGGCAATTATATCTTCCGAAACTCAGGCGAACTCCGCTGTATCCTCTCTTCCGAAAAACGAGTCGTCGTCTATCAGCGATGTCAAAATGGAAAAAGCCATACAACAAATACTCGACGAGGAAGCAAAAAAGGATAAGCGGCCGCCTCGACCCTCGAACATCATCAGCCCCAAGATCACCGACGAAAAACTAGAGAAGGCCATCCAAAAAATTCTTAAAGAGGAGGACAAAGCGGCCCTGGAGGCACCTCCTCTTCCAGAAGTGGATGAGACGGCCCCCTACGAAGGAGAAAAGAGCGTTCTCAGCATCCGGAAAAAGCCTCAAGCTAACCCAAAATCTCGAAATGCGGATGAAAACCTCGCCAGGCCCCCTCTTGTCTCATCTCCGGCTGTGGAGAGCGATGCGACCGGATTAAATGACAACCTCTCTGAAGAAGAGAAAAGCAGGGGCATCTCCAAGGAGAGCATCGGCCTACCTGAAGATATGCTCACCGACAGAGAATTACTCCAAGAAAAGAAAAAAGAAATCGACAAGGTGCCCACCAAGACGACGACCAGAGAAAGCGCTGAGGCGACACAAGAGCAGACTGAGCCCACACCCGAGCGCCCAGAAACCAAAGCGTCTTCAAGTAGTGAGGGAGGCAAAATTGGGAGCATCGCCAAAACATCGGAAAGCTCTGAACCCTCCGATGCAAAACCAGACGTAGGTAAGGATGGGCTTGAGAATGCCGATGAATCCGAAAACCCCAAAGAAGTTGCCGTTGAGGCTGCCCAGAATTCAGGCGATGCTGACGACGAGAAAGACGACGAGAAAAAAGAAGAAGCCCCCCTGGCCCCTCCGCAATTCCCCGATGAAGGGGATGCCGCCGAAGGAGACTGAGAATAAGTTTTCTCTAGCTAAATATTCGACCGGCTCTGACAGCCGTCCACGTTCCAGCAGGCACCGTGTACGAGACTTGCACGCGGACTCACCATGAATGTCGCAACGGCACTGATCTCCTCGGGCTTACCAAAGCGCCCTAGCGGCATGACCGAGGAAGACCAACTTTTGAGTCCATCAGGTGATTCGGCGATGCGCCGCTCCCAGACACCACCCGGAAAAAGAACGCTACCAGGCGCTAGCGAGTTAACGCGAATATTATCTTTGGCCACCTGCTGCGCAAGCGCCTTGGAGAAACTAATCATCGCCGCCTTCGATGAGTTATAGGTCATTGCCGAGCCAGACTCCCTCCCCGCAATAGAGGCGATATTGAGAATCGATCCGCCGCCCCGCTTTTTCATCTCTGGAATCAGCAGCCGCGAAAGACGCACGGCATTAAAAAGATTGAATTCGAAAACTTTCAGCCAATCCTCGTCGGTGGTTTCGAGCAAAGGCTTGGGATCGCTTCCCCCAACGTTGTTCACCAGGATATCCACCCCGCCGAACTCGCCAACTGCCGCCGCAAGAAATTTCTCACAGTCCTCTTTAACGTTCATATCACCACAAAACGAAATCACACGGCCCCGTTCCTGCGCGCCGATATTTTTTACAGCCTCGTCAAGATCAGCCTGCGTACGCCCGCTAATGGCAACGTGGCAGCCATCGGCAGCCAAATCACGCGCGATATTGAGTCCAATTCCTTTGCTGCCTCCTGAGATCATGGCGACTTTATCCTCTAGCATCAGGTCCATTTCATTTCCTTTCTTTTATGAAATTGGAAAAAATTTAAATGTTTGACCGACTCTGGCAACCGTCCACGGTCCAGCAGGCGCCGTGAACCAGGCTCGCGCGCGGGCTCACCATCAGCGTTGCTGCGGCCGATACCTCCTCGGGCCGCCCAAACCGCCCCAGAGGAAAATCCGAGTCGATGTAGCCCTGAAGATTATCGGGCGCATCGGCTATTCGGCGCTCCCACACCCCGCCGGGAAACAGAATACCGCCCGGACATATCGAATTAACTCGAATATTGTCCTTGGCAATTTGCTGGGCGAGGGATTTTGTAAATGAAATGAGTGATGCCTTCGAGGCGTTGTAAGTCATCGCCCCTTTGGACTCACGACCGTATATCGAGGCGACATTGAGGATTGCCCCCCCTCCTCTCTTTTTCATCTCCGGTATCGCGAAGCGCGACATTCGAACGGCTTGAAAAAGGTTGAACTCGAAAACCTGGAGCCAATCCTCATCGGTCGTCTCTAGTAGCGTTTTGGGATTTCCCCCGCCAACATTGTTGATGAGAATATCCACCCCACCAAAAAAATCGACCGCCTGTTCGAGAAATTTTTCGGCAACCCCATTTTCCGTCATATCACCCCGGAAGGAGGCAGCGCGGCTTGAACTTTTTTGGTTGCCAATTTCATCGAGGGCGTCCTTCAAATCTTTCTCGCCCCGTCCACTAATAATGACATGGCAACCCTCGGCAGCAAGATCCTTGGCGATATGAAAACCAATCCCCCGGCTGCCGCCGGTGACCATCGCCACCTTGCCTTCAAGCATAAAGTCCATGAAAAATTTCCGCCCTAGCTAGCAGGGCTCGTCGAGCGTCTGCGCGGCGCGCAAGAGCGTGAGCGAGTCGGTACCGTCCCCGTGGAGGAAGGTGATGAGGTCGCGGATCATTTTCTCGACCGGGTTGTCCTTCATAATGCCGATGCCGCCGAGTACGTCGGTGGCCAGGGCGATGGTCTTGAGGGCCATCTGGTCGCTGAAAACCTTGCCATAGCGCGTGAAGCGGCTGTTGAAGGTTTCATCATTTTCCACCCCCCAGCAGATACGCCACATGAACTGTTCGGCCACTTCGATGTTCATCAGCATCTCGGCCATCATGTGGCGCACAGTTGGGTGCTCGATAATGGGCACCCCGCCTTGGATGCGGTCCTTTGTGTATTGGTTGCAAAAATTAAAAATACCTCGTGCGATGCCAGTATTGCAGGCGGCCAGCTCTGCGCTGCCCCGGAAGATGGTGGACTGGACATGGTAGCCCTTGTTCACCTCACCGAGAATATCGTCTTTGTGGACGCGCACATTGTCATAAAAACTCTCGGCATTCGGGTAGAGGCGGTAGCCCATCTTGTCGTGCACCCGCCCGTAGGAAACACCTTCTTGATCCCCGCGAACGAGAAAGCAGGTTGTTCCTTGCTGGAGATCGGCGTTGGGGTCCGTGCGTGCGAATACAACGAGGATCTTGGCCCAGCTCGTCAACGAGGTGAAGCGTTTGGCCCCGTTCAGGACATAATAATCGCCGTCCTCGACAGCCGCTGTTTTGAGCCCCAGGTGCGGGCCGGGCTGGCGATAAAGATTGTCCGAGCCGTAGTCGGGCTCGGTCATGCAGAACGAGCCAACACAATCGTCATCCTCGACAAACATCTTGAGCCATTTTTCCTTCTGGGCCTCGGTGCCCCGCTTGGCGATGGCGGTCGAGATTTTCCAGCACTGACTCAGACACTTGATAACGCCCACCTCGGTCTGCGCGCCCCGCCACAGGCAAAGCGCCTTGGTCGTGGTGTCGGCACCGGCGCCACCCCATTCCTCGGGAACAGCCATCGTGCGAATGCCCAGCTTCGATGCCTTGTTGATCAACTCGGCGGGATAGCAGTCCTTGGGATCAGGGCTGCGATCCATCTCGGCAGCAACGGGCGCAACTTCTTTCTCCATAAAATCGTTCACCAAATCGGACATGGCAAGCTGCTCTTCCGTGAACGGATATTGCATCTAAGGATCTCCTTGAGAATGATACCGATAACTCCCGAGACTGCCGGGAGTTCACAAAAAAAAGAATGATTTTTTTTCAGTCAGCTATTTTGATTAACTCTCACCGCGCGCTATGTCAACGCCCGGAGAGGATTTTAAATTTATCAGCGAAACATCAAATCTTTCAGTGGGTATAAGGTAGTGGGTCTTTCATCCCCGCCTCGGCAAAACCCTTTATCCGAAGCTGGCAGGCATCGCAGCGCCCGCATGAGCGCCCCCCCTCGCCCGGGTCGTAGCACGAATGGGTGAGCGCAAAATCAATTCCAAGCTCGGCCCCTCGGCGCACGATATCGGCCTTACTCATTTGTGCGAGCGGCGAATGAATCCGCATGACGTCTCCAGACTCCACAGCCGCCTTTGTCGCTAGGTTCGCCAAACGCTCGAAGGCTTCAATGAACTCGGGCCGGCAATCCGGATAACCAGAATAGTCGAGAGCATTCACCCCAATGAAAATATCCCAGGCCCCCTTCACCTCGGCCAGGGCAAGCGCATAGCTAAGGAACACGGTATTTCGCGCAGGAACATAGGTGACGGGAATGCCCTGGCCAATCTCTCCTCTGTCCTTGGGCACATCAATGTCGTCGGTCAGGGCACTGCCGCCTATAGCACGCATGTCGATTGGAAGCGTAGTGTGGCCGCTAGCGCCAAGAGATTGGGCAACCCGGCGGGCAGCGGCAAGCTCTGTGCGGTGGCGCTGCCCATAGTCAAAACTCAGCGCCTCGCAAGCGAACCCCTCCTCGCGGGCAATGGCCAGGACGACAGCAGAATCCATACCGCCGCTCAGTAGAACTACTGCTGCTCTATGTACTTCCAAGGCCTAAAATCCGTTTTTTTCGAGGTGAGCATTCTGTCAGTCAGTGTTCCAGCGCCCAGCTGTCTATGGTTCCAAGGCTTCACATCCAGAGGCCCGGAGCCAAGTTCCTGTTCGGCGAGCAGGGGAATATTTTTCTCAAGATAGCGGACCCTGAGCCGATAGGGCGGCTCGGCAGCCACTTCGAGTAATGTTTCAATGGTGGCAACACCCCAGCCCTCAAGATCGTGTGAGTTGAGCTGGACAGCCGCAGCGGCAAGGGGCGAGCGCCGACTATCATAGAGTTCCACTGCCAGCCAGAGCTCCTCGGCAGGCACATTGCCCAGGAAAACAATCAACCCAAGCAACTTTACCTCGTGGCCAGTCCGATCCCAGTCCCACCGCTGAAGGGTGCGGAGGGGGTCAGTCCTCACCGTAAGCTGACTTGTGGGATTCTCCATCTTAATTCCCCTGTAAAAACAACGATCAACAGGCCCCCTGTCGCTCAAGGGACCCGATATATTAGGATACCTCGATATTGAGATAACCCCAACCAAGCGCGGCATTTATCTGAACCCAAGGGAAACCAGCATGCCCACAGCCACCGTCAACGGAATACACCTAAATTACCGCGTCGAGGGAAGCGGCCCGCCCCTCGTGCTCGCCCATGGCTTCTCTACCGGCCACTACGTTTGGGATACAGTCGCCGAGCGCCTCGCGGGACGCTATCAAATCATTCGCCACGACCATCGGGGCCACGGGGACTCATCGAAGCCACCCGGGCCCTACCGCCTTCGCGACTATGTGGACGACACCGTCGCTCTCATTAACTATCTAGGTTTTGAGCAGGTGGACCTCATGGGACACAGCATGGGCGGTCGAACAGCCCTTCTCTTCGCACTAGAGCACCCCGAGCGCCTGAGGCGTCTTCTCCTCGTAGGTGCCGCCGGGGCCCCGCCCAAGGACGGCCAACTCAAGCGCTTTGAGGCCATCAAAAAATTCGCGACCGAGGAAGGAATGGCGGCGGTCTTTAAGAGCGATCTTTTCAGCTTCGCTTTGCCCGAGGCTTGGAAAAATGACCCCACCCCGGCGCTAGAGCGATTCTTGAAAAATACGCCCGAGAGCTTTTGCGCGGCAGCCGAGGCGACAATCACCATGCCCGACTTGAGGGAGCGCCTTGGAGAGATTACCTCGCCCGTTTGGGTGTGCGCAGGCAAACGAGATGCAGTGCCCCTGGCATTCAGCGAGCTTTGCAAGGAAAAAATTGCGAATTGCACGAGAGCCATCATCCCCGCCTGCGGCCACTACCCGATGCAGGATGCAACTGAAATATTTTTAGACCAGCTAGAAAAATTTCTCGACTCCACTCCGGGGGACAAACCATGAACCGTAGCGAGGCAATCCAATTCATCGAAACCCAGAAAAACGGCGTCATGACCACACTTTTAAAAGACGGGCGTCCGCACTCGGCCCCAATAGTCTACGCAACTTCGGGCGAGACAATAGAAATATCGGCAACATGGACACGCGTCAAAACGAAAAACCTTGAGCGCGACCCACGGGCGAACCTCTGCATCCTGCCCGACAATGGTTGGTTTCCCTATATCACCGTTGAGGGGACTTGCGAGCTCATAGAGGATCCTGAGGGCAGGCTCAACCTTGATCTTTACCGCCGCATCACCGGGGGCGACCCGGACGATATGGACGATTACCTCAAAGCCATGGCCCGTGATCGCCGCCTCATCATCCGGCTCTCAATGGACCGCATCTACCCGCTCGATAAATAAATTTGCGCTGCCTAAAGCGTAATCATTTTATTTCGCAAAAATTCTTAGAGCAGACTCTCCAGGCGCTCGCAGATCTCTGGCGGCAGGTGTTTGCCATCCGATATCGCTGCATTCTCGGCCACACGCTCTACCTTGCTCGTCGCCGGGATGACGGTGGACACTACCGGGTCCGCCAGAAGGTACTTCAAAAGCGCTTGGCCCGGTGTTCGAACGCCGTATGGCTCCAAGAACGACAAATCTGCCCGCGAGAGCGGCCCCAGCAACAGGTCTCGATTGAAGAGCGGAGCGACTGGCGTCATTACGATCACACCCATGTCTAACTCTCGCGCAAGGGGGATGATTTTTATTCGGCAGGTCCGCTCACCCAGATGATAGGGGATTTGTATCGTGTCGAAATCGCCTGTTCGCATGGCTTCGATCATTTCTGGATATTTTGAAACATTGTAATCGGTGATTCCGATGTAGCGAATCCGCCCCTCTTTCTGATAACGCTTTAGAATGGGTGTAACCAGCCGCCACGACGCCAGGTTGTGGATCTGAAACAGGTCGATAACATCGGTCTTGAGGAGCTTGAACGATCGCTCGATGCTCGCCTCAGCGGCGGCCTCGCTGTGCTCAAGCACTTTAGTGGCGATGAGAGCCTCTTCTCGGTTACTTTTGAGCGCCTGACCGAGCACCCTTTCGGCCTCACCGTACATGGGAGCGGTGTCGTAAAAATTCACACCCAGCCGAAGCGCCTCGGCGGTGATGCGGGCGCAATGGGCGTCAGGGGCCCTTCCCTGAACATCGAACGTCTGCCAGGTGCCCATGCCCAACTCGCTCACCTTAAGCTCCGTGCGGCCTAATCTCCTATATTTCATACCATCCCTCCTAGTCAGGCTGACAAATCAACAATTAATTTAATTTAAAAAAAATCACGTACATTTAGATCAAAAAAGATTGCAGAAAAAAATCGGGTCAAATGCCAGTTAATCGAGCTAACGTCTCCCCGCCGGATGGTCTGGTCGTGGAAGGGCGCCGACATGAAAACGCCCTCGCAATTGCTCTTCGAGCTTGAAACTGAGCCCGAGGGCGGGACGAACTTTACGCTCAGACATATGGAGAACACAGATGGCGCGGCTAACGATCTGAAAAGATCCGGCTGGCCAGGCAATCTAACCTCGACACCTGGCTCGATATGAGTTCCTAGCGGTTATGGGTCCGGGTCAAACCTTCGATTCAATGAGTTTCAAAAGTTTTTTGGCGTCCTCAAACTTGCCATCCATTTCGATCGCGGAGCTAAGAAATTTCTTGGCCGTCGCCATTTGCCCCGAGTGGTAGAGGGCGAGGGAAAGGTTATAGTGGAGAACCGGATCGTCGGTATCAAGTTGAATTGCTCGGTGATAGTTCTTGACCGCCTCATCGTACATTTCCTGCTTGCGGAGCGATATTCCCAGTTCGTTAAAGGTGTGCTTATTCTCTTCCTTGTAGAGTTCCTCGTTCTCACCTAGCGCGGAGAAAACCTCCTTGGCTTCCTCTATTTTCCCTTGGCCAACGAACGACTGCCCAAGACCGAGGCTCGCCTTGACGCTACTCTCATCCACCTTGAGGGCATTTTTAAATTCATACTCGGCGCTGTGGAACTCATTTTTCTCCATGTGAATCTCGCCAAGGCGCACCAGTTTATCGCGCTCCTCCTCCTCAGGGGTCTTTTCCTCCTCGGGCTCCTTCTCTTCGGTCTTCGAGAAACGTTTTTGAAAATCCGCCTCCGAGAGCCGCTCGGCCTCCATACCCGTCGAGGCGCCATCGAGGCGCAGATATTCGAGGACATAAGCCTCCCCGTCCATCTTCACCCAATACTTGATGCTCTCGCGCAGCCCACCTGTCAGAACTTTTTCTTCCTCAAATACACCTTCCACAAAATTTTCAGCCACGATTCAGTGTCTCCAACGCCGGGGGGGGGAGGCCACTCCTCTGCCCGTATGAATAGAGGCGCGCTTAAGCCAGCGCCCTCTTCAAAATGTCTCGAAAACCTTCATAAACCGCCTCGCCGTAAGCCGAAGGCGGATACACCTCGGTGATCTTACCGTTCTCGATTTTCTTTTCGGAAGCATACGGGTTGTAAACCACCTCGCCCGAGGCAAGAAAAAGCGTGGGACTGGTCATGTGTAGCCCCTCCTCATCGCGCAGGCGCATCGCTTCCTGGTAGTCGTCAACAATGATTTGCTCGTTTTTTCTTGTCTCAAGATCGGCCCCTATGGGCGCCGGGTCGAGTCCTGACTCGGCGGCGATCTCCTGTAGCACACCCGGCTCGTCAATCCGCCGACCCTCCCAGAAAAAAGCGCGCCGAATAGCGAGGTCAAATACGCGCGCTTTTTCAGTGTCCTGACGATAAGCACTCTCGTATGCCTCGAACGCCAAGAGAGTGGTCTTGAGATACGCCTCATGCGGCCAGCCCTTGCATCGGCACAGTGGCTCTTGGACAGCGATAAGGGGCCACTCCTGATCAACAATATGTCGGGGCGCCGAGCGCTTGTTGATGTGCTCAAGCGAGAAGGCCCGCCAACGGATCGTGATCTTGCCCCCAAATTCCCCAATAACATGGTCCAGCCGCGCCGCGGCTAGGTAGGCCCACGGTCAATGGTATTCGTGGAAAATCTCTATTGTCGTATTATCGGACATGCGGCTCATCCCTTCTATCTAAGCACCTATTATCAAATGCCCCGGCAGATGGCGCTCTGCCAAGCGAGAGGCTAGATATTAGCGGAGGCAAGGAAAAAAATGAAACCGTGGTGGTGGCTCGGGTCCGATTAGATATAACATTAATAAAATGAGAACGAAGGCGTCAAAATAGGCTCATAGGAGACAAAATTCACTGTAGGCGCTGACTTTGGCCAGCCTACAACAGGCGAGGTGGTAATTTGCGACGTATACGGCAACACCACCATATTATTTCTTACACAATTTTAACGGTCGTTTTTATGTTTTTTTTAGGGTTTTTAGAAAATTTTCTTCTCTATCATCCCTACCGGACGATAGAAGTGACGCCTGAGGCTCATGGCGTGCCGTTCGAGGACATCCACTTCAGGGCCGCGGACGGGACGAAACTTCATGGCTGGTACGTTGAACCCGCCCGGCCCGGTGGACCGGTCATTCTCTGGGCCCACGGCAACGCGGGCAACCTGTCGCATCGGACTGAGAACATCGCTTTCATCCGCCGTGAGTTGGGCGCGGGCATTTTTCTTTTCGACTACCGAGGCTATGGCCTTAGCGAGGGCCGACCGACCGAGGAAGGGCTCTACGACGACGCGCGCTCCGCCTACGCCTGGTTGCGGGAGCGCATTCCACCAGAGCGTATTTTTCTCTTCGGGCGCTCACTCGGCGCAGCCGTGATGGTCAATCTGGCGGCCGAGAACCACGAGGCGCGCGGGCTTATTCTTGAGTCGCCTTTCGAGAGTCTTCTCGCCATGGGGCGTAAAATGCTCCCCATCCTACCGGTGAGCCTGCTAATCAGCCAAAAATTCGACACCGCAGCGCTCATTCCAAAAATCAAGATGCCCGTATTCATCCTCCACGGCAGCGCCGATGAAATAATCCCCTTTTCTCAGGGGCAAACCATCTTTGACCTCGCCCCCGAGCCCAAGCGCTTTTTCAGTATCATCGGGGCTGGCCACAACGACACCTACCGTGCAGGCGGCCCCGAATACTGGGCAGCCTGGCGGCGCTTCCTCGCCTCACCTGAGGGCGAATAAATTTCATCCGGGTATTCTTATATCGATGGGATACTCTTACGATAAGCTGGCGTTACTCCTCGGCCCGGCCCGCACTTTTCCGAAATTTCGGACGTCCGACATCAAAAGACGCAAAAAAATCCGCGACAAAGTCGTCAACTGGCGAGCGCATGAGATTTTCAAGAGTGTCCACTTGAATAATTTTCCCCTCGCGCATGATGGCGATGCGGTCGGCAAGGAGACTGGCGTCATTTAAATCGTGGGTAACGAGAAGAGTCGTCGCCCCCAGTTCATCGTGTACCCGGCGAAGTTCGCCCCGCACTTGGCGCTTCGAGACGGGATCGATATTCGCCATTGGCTCATCGAGTAGAAACACGCGGGGCGGAACAGCTATGGCCCGGCCTATGGCCACTTTTTGCTGTTGACCGGCGCTTAGCTGGTTCGGGCGACGCTCGATGAGATTTTCATCGATGCCAACCCGCCCCATCACATCACGAATCCGCCGCGCGATTGCCTCGGGTAGCCAACGCCGGAGCTTGGGCGCAAAACCAAGATTGCTCCATCGTTTCTCGCTGAATACCTGCATGTGGGGCCAAAGTGCATAGCTTTGAAAAACGAGTTGAATCCCCCGGCGGCCAACTGGCAAATCATTCACCCGCTCGCCGTCGAGATAGACGTGCCCCGCATCGGGATGCTCTAGCCCAGAAATTAGCCTAAGAAGCGTACTCTTGCCGCAACCGGTGGGACCCACGAGGACCATCAACTCACCATCCTCGATGGCGAGCGATAGCCCGTCCACGGCCACTACGGGGCCGAAGTTTTTTCTCAGGCCTACAATCGTCAGGCGGTTGGACAAACCACTCTCCCTTTGCCCGGCGGGCTCAGTCTACTTGGCCGCAATCTCGTTTAGCCGATCAACGCCTGGCGCAAAAATTTCCTCGACAAAAAGCGCCTCGCCGTCGACGAGTTCGGTGCAGTGAATCTCGTTCGGCGGAAAAACCACCACACCGCCGGGGCCCATGATGACTTCTTTGCCCATGCAGGTGAATTTCGCCTTGCCCGCGAGAACAATACTCATCTGCTCCCAGTCATGCTTATGCGGATTCGGCTTCATGTTTGGCAAAAGCGTCTGCTGAAGAACGGTCATGTTCGCTCCCGCCACCACACGCTGAACGCGGTCCTCTTTTTTATGTCCGGGAATGTCGTTCCAATTATAGGCTTGCATGTCGAATCTCTCCTTTTAGATAAATGAACGAAACGATTTCGAAATAACATTAAAGATTTGAACAAGTCACTGTTCCAATGATAGCCCGGCGAGGCATGTTTGCCCATGGGGGCACCCTGTCCACCGGCATTCAATGCTAACGCCTTTTAAGTTAGCCTACTCAACAAGGGTAATAAATCGAGAGGGGGATAATGGTATGAAATTGCGATCTGCTCAATTGGCTCTGGTCATAGTCCTGGCCGCGCTCTCTGCGGGTTTTTTCCACGCCAGCGGTGCGGGTCTCAAATCCGGCGCGCTTGCCCCTGAACTGGTGGCGGGGCCCTGGCTCAACAGCGGCCCCCTTAAGATAAAAAACCTCAAAGGGAAGGTCATCTTGCTCAAAATGTGGACCTTTGGCTGAATCAACTGCGTCCGGGAGATCCCGGCGACACGCTCGTGGTACGAGCGCTTCAAAGATAAAGGCCTTGTCGTCATCAGCAACCACGCCCCCGAATTCGCCTTCGAGAAAAAGGTGGCAAACGTTAAAAAAGCCATCAAACGGCTGAACGTCCCCTACCCGGTGGTAATGGACAACGATCATGTGAACTGGCGGGCCTACCACAACCGCTACTGGCCGACGAAGTACCTGATTGACAAAAAGGGGATAGTCCGCTTTAAGACAATCGGTGAGGGAAATCACGCCCAAACCGAGGAAATGATCAAAAAACTGCTGGCCGAGTAGAGCCTCCAGGAAGGAGCCCCGATGAGCACACCCAAGGAAACAACGTCTAGCCTGCCCACGTCGGTTGCGCGCCGCCGCCTGATTGCGGGGCGGCTTGTCGCCGGGGTTTTTGCCTTCAACACCCTTTTCGCCATCTTGGGGGGTTGGTTCCTGAGCGGGCCGGGTGCATGGATTTCGCGGGTTGAGATGGGCTTTTGGGCCTGGACGGGGGCGCTATTTCTTGGATCAGCCCTGCTATCGGTGCCGGTGGTAGGGGCTATGCTCTTCAAGCTACTCAATCTGCCGCCCGATACCCCGGAGAAGTCTTGACAACCCGGCGAGAGGCCACCTATAAGACGGTGGCGCTATCTTTCAGCATTGCAGCGCCACCCCATTGATCCGGCGTAGCTCAATTGGCAGAGCAGTCGGCTGTTAACCGACTTGTTGTAGGTTCGAGTCCTACCGCCGGAGCCAAAATATTTCATGGGGCTGCGGTTATCGCCGCGGCCCCTTTTTTCGGCCACTAGAACTTCATACGGGAGGAAATTGGAAAATGCCGCTATTCTGGGTCTACTCGACAACAACCGAGGGCGCGACTCACGATGACTTAATAGCCGCGCGCAAGGATCACCTTCTGTGGCAGTTTGAAAACCAGAATTCTGACAAACTCCTCGGCGCGGGTCCGGTCTTTGACCCCGACACCGAGGGTCCCCCCGTGGCGGGCATGTATTTCATCGTCGCCGATACCGCCGCCGAGGCCCGCTCTCACGCCGACACCGACCCTTTTCACATCAAGGGCTTGCGTGAGTACACGCTCAAACGCTGGAGCCTCAACGAGAGTTCCTACCTGGGCGTCGGCCTCAAAGTCGTGCTCAACGGCAACGAGGTGGACAATCCTCACTACTACCCCCCGACTGACTAAAAGTTTATGTTTCAACGCGCCGGGAGCCGTTTCCTGGCGCGTTTTTTTTTGCTCTCTACATCGAAAAACGGTGCTGAAAATAAAATTTGATCGACCCGCCCCCAAATGGTACTTTACGCCACAGTTCATAAACATTTATTTGGCATACGCGCAGGCACTTTTAGCCTGCCAGGAGAAAGTGCATGCCCCCGAAACTCAGCCGAATGCAACACATCGCCCTCAAAGTGCGCGATCTTGAGAAATCCCTTGAATTCTATGTGGGCATCATGGGCTTCCGGGTTATCGAGCATGTCGATCAATTGGACCCGGATAAGACCAGTTTTGGCTTCACCCGGCGCGTGCGCTTCATTTCCTGCTCGAACGAGCATCACGTCGTCAATCTCACCGAAATTGGCGCAGAATACATTCTCCCCAATCAGCCCCCTGCCGAGAACTCCCGGGCGCTGATGAATTATGGGCTCCACCACTTCGCCTTCGCCGTGGACGGCAAGGGTGAGTTCAACGAGTGGGTTGAATACCTAAAATCAAAAAATGTCGAATTCGTCAGGGGACCTCTGGTCCACAGCCCAACACACCCCGAGGGTGACGGCTCGCCCGGCGAGAATCGGGCCATGTATTTTTGCGACCCCGATGGCAACGCGATTGAAATTTGTTGCGACATGATGCAGATGGGCGATGATGACCAGGTAGACCCCGTATGGCATGCCGAACGAATCCGCAGGGACGGCTATAACTCCGAGGAGGTGGCGCTACCCTCGATCAACCGATAGGCCAAGAAATTTTTTTGTCGTTTGTTTTGTTTCATTTGTATCGTTTCAGAACTTGCCGTTTTTTTCTCTCAACAGGAGGCTTGAGAAATGTCAATGATTTCAAAAACAGGTTTTGCCATAGCCACGTTGCTTGTGGCTGGGCTCTTCGCTGGCTCGGAGATTGAGGCAGCCAAGGCGAACATGACCATCGCTGCTGGCGGCAAAGGCTCGGGCGGCTATCGCCTCTCGGGCGGGCTCGCCGAGGCAGTGAATCGAGTAAGCGACAAAGTAAACATGACGGTCCAGCCTACGGGTGGATTTGTCGCCAACACCCGCATTATCGGCACCGGGCGCACTCAGTTTGCCATGTCGAGCACCGTCTTCCTCGACTTCATTCGCCGCCAAAAGGGCCCCTTCAAAAAGAATAAGGAGAAGGTCCTATCGATCCGGGCCATCGGACCTGTCGCCACCTCCTGGTTCCAGCTCGTAGTCCCGTCCAAGAGCAAGATTAAAAGCTACAACGATATGCTCGGTAAAAGGGTGAACCTTGGCAAAAAAGGTAGTGGTGGCTACTTCATGGCCAACAACATCGTGAACTGGATGGGAATCAAAAAGAAAATTCAGGCCGACGCGATGAGCTGGGGCCCGGCAACAAGGGCACTTGTTGACGGAAAGATCGACGTGTTCATGATTCACAATCCTGTTCCCTCGCCTCACGTCCTTCGGGCCTCGCGGAGCATCAACGTTCGTGTTTTGGACATGCCTGAGAGTCTCCGCGACAAATTCGAGGAGTTGAGCCCTGGTTATTCAAGAGAGACCGTGGATGCGAGCGTCTACAAAGGGATGAAGGGCAAGAAGTTCAAATCGATATCCCACTCCGTCTTCTTGGTTGCGCACAAGGGCACGCCCAACGACATCGTTTACGAAGTCACGCGGCACACCTACACCGAGAAGAGCAAAAAGTTTCTGACCAGCGGCCATAAAGCCTGGAAGTTTGGCTTGCGGGATGCGGCCACATCTGGCGCATTCATCAAAAAAGTGATGAAAACCGGAACACCGATGCATCCGGGCGCCATGCGCTTCTGGAAAGAAAAAGGCTACTCCAACTAGACTCAGGCTCG
>JABJAL010000126.1 GCA_018669005.1 Nitrospinaceae bacterium | reverse complement strand
GAAGCTGGCGGTGAAGCTGGCGGTGAAGCTGGCGGTGACGGCGACGGTATGACCGATGAGGAACGTGCGGCTGCCGAATGGGAAGCCATGGGCGATGGCGACGGCGATGGCGACGAAGAAAGTGGTCAGACCTCGCGAGTTCTCGATCAGGATGAAATTGATAGTCTTCTTGGTTTCGACGATGACGGTTCAGGCGGCCCCGACAGTGGGGTCATGGCCATTATCAATTCTGCTCTTGTTTCCTATGAACGCCTGCCGATGCTGGAGGTTGTCTTCGACCGGCTCGTGCGTATGCTCTCGACCAGTCTTCGCAACTTTACCTCTGATAATGTTGAAGTCTCCCTCGATAATATTACCTCGGTGCGTTTCGGCGATTATCTCAACAGTATTCCCCTGCCAGCGATGTTGGCGGTGTTTAACGCGGAAGAATGGGATAATTACGGCCTTGTTACTGTTGATAGTTCTCTCATCTATTCGATCGTCGATGTTTTGCTCGGCGGGCGACGGGGCACGGCACCGATGCGAATTGAGGGGCGGCCTTACACCACCATTGAACGGACTCTGGTCAGTCGCCTGATCCAGGTTTTTCTCTCTGATCTTTCCGCCGCTTTTGATCCCTTGAGTCCGGTTACTTTCCGCTCTGAAAGGCTGGAGACTAACCCTCGTTTCGCCACCATTGCGCGGCCGGCGAACGCCGCTATTCTGGCAAAACTGCGGATCGACATGGAAGACCGTGGCGGTAAGCTTGACCTTCTGGTTCCCTATGCGACGCTGGAGCCGGTTCGTGAGTTGCTCCTGCAGATGTTTATGGGTGAAAAATTCGGACGTGATTCAATCTGGGAAAACCATCTTGCCGCCGAACTCTGGAAAACAGATGTCAGTATTTCTGCGGTTCTTGACCGTTCTATAATGCCGTTGAAAGACTTGATAAATATGAAGGTTGGCACCCGGTTTATCCTTAATGCGACCGCTGACTCCCTTGTTGAATTGCGCTGTGGTGAACGCACCTTGTTCATGGGACAGATGGGTCGAAAGGGCCTTAATCTGGCAATCCAGGTCACTGATGAGGTCGAGCCCGAAGACGATGAATATACCCATGGGGAAGATTCATGATCCCTTTGATTCTCGATGGTCTGGTTATTGTTCTTCTCGTCGCCACTATCGTCTATTGCGCTCTTCTCAATCGCCGTCTGGGGGCCATGCGGCGTAATGAGGATGAGCTTCAACTGTTAATCGCCAGCTTTAATCAGGCGACGGCCAGGGCCGAGGCCGGAATCGGCGCCTTGAAAAAAGCTGCTGAGGGTGTGCGTGAATCCCTTCATAGCGAGGTCGAAGACGCCAAGGCGCTTTATGACGAACTGTCTTTTATGCTTGAGCGAGGTGATGCTCTTGCCGAACGCATGGGTGGTCGAATTTCGGAGGCTCGGAATGAATTGCCGCAAACAGATGGCGATACGTCGTCTCCTTCAGCCGAATATCAAGAGGAAAGCAAGCTAGATGCTTCGGCTGATGAGGACGAAGAATCTTTCCGCTCACGGGCAGAGCAGGAACTATTAAAAACCCTCGGTATGACGAGATAAATCTTCCCCTTGTCGGTGTTCGTCATACCGCTGATCTTGAGAAAATAAATGAATTTCAGGTTGCGACTCTTTCCTCTCACTATTTTTACCGCCGTCCTGTTGCTGTCTCTGAAAGGCGGCCAGTTCATTGACGGCCTTTCAACCATGTCCGGTTCTTTGCAGGTGGCTCAATCCCGTGCCCAATCCTCTGAGGATGCTGCAGAAACTGAAGATGAAGCGGATGACGAGGATACGTCAGATGAGGAGGCCAACCTTCTTGATGAGGCGGTTGAGGAAGAAGCCGTTGAATTTACCGAGGCCGAGGTCAAAACTCTTCAGGAGCTCGCTGTCCGCCGTAGGGACCTGGACAAGCGCGAGAAGGAAATCGACATGCGCAACGGCCTTCTCGACGCGGCGGAAAAAAAGATTGAGGCTAAAATAGCCGAAATGAAAAAGCTTCAGGGGGTTGTCGAAGGTCTCCTTAACACCTATGACGAGCAGGAAGAGGCCAATATCAAGAGCCTGGTTAAAATCTACGAAAGTATGAAACCCAAGGATGCCGCCAAGATTTTTGAACAACTGGATATGAAGATCCTTTTGGATGTCATTTCCCGGATGAGTGGGAACAAAGTGGCCGCAGTTATGTCAAAAATGAACCCCACAAAGGCTAAATCGGTAACCGCCGAGCTTGCCTTGAGGAGGTATCTGCCTCGCAGTAATGGGGAATTGGGGGGG
>JABJAL010000125.1 GCA_018669005.1 Nitrospinaceae bacterium | reverse complement strand
TACGACACAGAGATTACTGAGCGGGCTTGTCATTGGATCGAGTCGGCGGACGAGTCTACGGACGGGCCTCCATGGGCGCTATTCGTCTCTTATATTTCTCCTCACTATCCGCTGATCGCACCACCCGAGTTCTACGATATGTATCCCTTGGATGAGGTTCCCGTTCCAGAACCGTTCGAAGCAGATGACCCGAGGCTTCACCCCTGGGTGCGCGCGATTCGGCAAGGGTGGCCCTACGACGACTACATGGACGATGAGAAGCGGAAGATGGGCATCGCAGCCTATTTTGGGATGTGCTCCTTCATGGACGCAAATGTCGGTCGTGTGCTCGATGCCGTCGAAACTAGCGGTCTGGCCGAAAATACACGGATCGTCTATGTGAGCGATCACGGAGAGAACCTGGGCAAGCGCGGTCTTTGGGGAAAGATGACCATGTATGAAGAAGCCGCCGCCGTACCCCTCATCATAGCGGGGCCGGACATTCCTGAAGGCCGAGTTTGCGGCACCCCGGTTTCTCTGGCCGACGCCTATCCGACAATTCTCGAATGTGTGGGTGAGACTCTGACTGAGAAAGAAAAGGCGTTTCCTGGCGATTCCTGGTATGGCATCGCCTCCAGCCCGGAGGACCCCGACCGCGTCGTGTTCAGCGAATATCACGGTGCGGGCGCCCCAAGTGCCGCCTATATGCTCAGGAAGGGCAAATTTAAGTACATTCACTATCTGGGCTATTCACCCGAGCTGTTCGACTTGGATTCAGATCCGCAAGAAGAGGTGAATCTCGCCAGCCACCCTGGGCACGACCGCCTCCTCCAAGAGTTCGAGTCCATCCTTCGAAAAATACTTGACCCGGAAGATGCCGACCGCCGGGCAAAGAGCGCTCAGGCGGCACTCGTTGCGCGCTTTGGTGGCAGAGAAGCCATCCTCAAAGGGGGCAGCTTCGCGGGAACCCCCGCCCCGAAAGTATAAAACAAAACCCCCTTGCTCGAAGGGGGTTTTGAAATGCTGCCACAATTCCGTCAGAGAGCCTAGTTAGCCAAAAATTCATCCCACTACCCCGAGACGCAACAATGCCCTTGCCTCTATTTTTTCTTCTCTAGGCCGATGCTCTTAAATATTTCCCCATAAGCCATATAGTCATCGGCGACATCTTTTTTCAGGGCATCGCCCCAAAGCGGGGTTGGCTTATCACCCATTTTCTTAAGCAGGCTTTTATATGTCTTATCTTTTACGAGTTTCTTGAAACCGCTCACCAAAATGTCGACATGCTCTTTTGGCGTTCCTTTGGGCGCGATCATGATTCGCTTAGAAGCCAGAACAAAATTCACGCCACTTTCTCTAAATGTCGGCACTTTCGGAAACAGCTTGTTCCGTTTTTTGGAGGCCACGCCAAGAATTTGGATCTGCCCTCTGCGGTACCGGCCCAACGTTCCGCCTGTGGCTGGAAGCGCGCCAAAGGTGTCGATATGGCCGCCTAATCCCGCTCGATAAGCGGGGCCCCCGCCTTTAAAAGGAATATGCTTAAGCTTAATTCCGGCATCCGCCATGACTTTCAAGAGCATCAAATGACCCATTCCATAAACGCCGGAAGAGCCGTAGGACAACTTACCTGGGTTCTTTTTGGCATGACCTACAAATTGCTTAAATCCTTTCCATGGCTGCGATGCCATGGCCGTCATCATGTAGTCGCCTTTTGTAAATAAAAAGACAAACTCAAAATCCTTCAGGGGGTCAAATCCCATATTACGAACATGAGGGCTGACGGTCAGATGATTTGTAGAGGACATCATGAGCGTATGGCCATCGTTTTTCGCCCTCATCAACGCATTCATTCCAATCTTCCCGCCGCCTCCGGGCATTAGCTGGACAATCATCGGCTGCCCTAAATAGGTATGGGCCACACTGGCGACCGCACGTGTATTCAGATCATTTCCACCGCCAGCACCTAAGGCAACGATGACTCTTATCGGTTTCCATGGAAATTTCTTTGCTGCATGGGATTGGGTTATCCCCATCAAAAACATCGAGATCGAAAGAACAACCACGAAGGAAAAACCCCACTTAAATCGACTCATCGTCCAATCTCCCAAAATAAATATCGAGCTGCTCCAGAAAGCCCGCTTTCGGACGTTTTCCGAATACGAACATGAAATTAAATGCCATCCATATAACGCGAAATATAGAAGCTGAGTTCCTAATAATACACAAGAATCCTGGGCATGGCGAATTAAAAATTATGGTTTAAATACAGGTGAGCTACGTAATAATTGGGCCCTCTGAAAATTCACTGCTATTAAAAAAAAGGGGGAGATTCTATCCAAACAGGAATTCAAAAATTGATTGTGTATTTAAACAGGACGCTCTCAAGCTTTGACCTGCCCCCTCCCAAGGCGGTCCATGCTGAAGCAGAGGATTTCGATACTTTTTCGGCTCGGTCGATATGAAAGAAGCATGTCAGACGTTAAACAGATGAAGAAATTTCCCCTTTAGGGGAGGATGTGTGCCAAGGAACTAATTAAAGGCTAGGACGGACCTAAAGTCCCCACCCCCTTCGGCCAGAGAAAATGCAGGTTCGATCCTCCCTATCTTAAGATGTCTGTTTTAGTGTCTATTGGTGGGCCACAATCACGTACAATCAGATATAAAGGAATACAAGGTCGAAAATCAGAAAGCCCGCGCTAGCACTCCTTAATCGAGCATTGGCGCGGGTTTCCAGAAATGCTTTAGAGGGATTTATTTGACACCCGGTGTCGGTCGCAGCCGGCGGAAGACGATCCAGAGGAGCCAACCCACCAAAACGACTTTGAGCAAATCGCTCGACATGTATACGCCGTGATAGATGCCAAATTGCCGGGCGGCCTGGGCCGCGATAACAGGGTCAGGGGCGTCGAGCAGGCTGCCCGATTGCGCGATGCCGGGGCCCAAAAATAGGGCGTGCGCCAAAACGATGGAAAAAGCGGCGATGGCCATATATTTATGTACCTGGGGGGATTGGCCGGTCTCGGGTAGCACCCTGAAAAAGAGCCCCAAAATAATGAGGCCCCCGATGAGCTGGGCCACGTTCCAGCCCCGAAACATTTTGCGGTTGATGGCCCCTGCCGTCTGACGAAGCAAGCGCTCGCGCCGCACTTCAGGTATTTCGGTAAATCTATTTGATATTTCAGGTGTTTTTTTGATCGACAAAACTTCAAAAGTCACGCCTGCGGAAAACCAGACAAACAGGGAAACAGTCAGCCACCCCGAAAGCAGGAAGATTAGAAGAACCTGCTGGCCGGAAATCGGTTGGTCAGAGACCCATTGAGCGGAGACAGGCTTAGACCCTTCGCCCGAGGGCGTATCTATCGAATCACTCATGCATGGAATCCTTTTACTGAACTTAAAAAAGCTAGCGAATTGAGGGCTTCCCTGCCCCATGCCGAAAAATATACATAAACCAAAACATTAGAACATCAGCATAAACTATTGATATATTGTTATTAAAACACCTCCAAAAACGACTATAACTCCCGCCAGAACCACCCGGATCGAGATTTTCTCCATCCTCCCCAGGAACAACGCTCCCAGGACAAGCACCCAGAGCGGATAAAGCCTACTGATAGGAAGAATAGTCGATACGCTCCCAGCCACCAGAGCGCTCCAATATATAATGGCACCCACCATATTCATCACCCCGGCCAGGACAAAAAATCCAAAACTCCTGGAGTTGGCCTGGATGACTCCACCTCCCGGTATTTTCCTCCTCACCAAGAACATCACGATTGAAGCGCTTCCAAATGCAACGCCAAGGCCCAACACCGGCGTCTGCTGATAGGCAAAGGCAAATTTCGCAAAAATTGGCACAAAAGCATAGACCACAGAGGACACCAGCGGGAATAGCACCGCCCGCTGCACCCACCCTCCCTCCTCAAACCGCTTCTCGGGCAAGGAAAGCAGTACCACCCCGGCGACAATCGCCACCGTCCCAGAAATAACGGCGATTCCAGGCCGCTCTCCCAACACAACAAACGCAAACAACACTCCCCAAAGAGGTGTAATGGACTGTACCGCTGTCGCCCGGCTCACCCCCATTCGCTCAATACCGAAGTAGTGGGTAAGCGTGCCGATTCCCTGGGCGCATATTCCGGTCACGACAAACCATAACACTGGAGCAAGTGCCGTCGAAAACAACGTTCCCCTGATGGCAGCAACTGTTAGCCCGCCAATCGAGACTATCGTATTCACTGTTAGCAAAGCGGCAAAAGGGGTGCCGCCCGCCATCCCGGCCCTGATGGAAATCAGAGTTATCGCGTAGAGCAGAGAGGAGATAGTGGCGAGATATTCTCCCCGAATGCCGTAGATAAGCAAATCAATCATTTTCAACCAATTTCAAAGAGGTGAATAGCAGGGCGAGACATTACCATATTGGACTCATCAAAAACCAAAGCGCATGGCGGCAAACTCGATTCCCCCCCTCGCTGTGTTCTGTTAATGTCCAGGGAGCCTCCCATTTTGGGATATCTTTTCAATTCTTGTAGAGTTCTCCTCCCACGGATGGCTCTTCTAAAGGAGTTTTTGATGGTATTTAAAGCGACAATCACGACCAACCGCGGCGACATCAACCTCAATCTATTCGAGGAGCACACCCCGGTGACAGTGGCAAACTTCGTCAACCTCGTTCAGCGTGGCTACTACGATGACCTCATCTTCCACCGGGTAATCGACAATTTCATGATTCAAGGCGGCTGCCCCCAGGGCACCGGCACAGGCGGCCCTGGCTACACTTTTGAGGATGAGTGCACCCCGAAACTAAAACATGACTCCGCCGGCGTACTTTCAATGGCGAACGCAGGGCCCGGCACGAATGGCTCTCAATTTTTCATTACGCATGCAGAAACTTCCTGGCTTGACGGAAAACACACGGTTTTCGGCCTCGTCACAGAGGGCCAGAGAGTCGTGGACAAAATTCAGCAAGGCGACGCCATCGAAAAAATTACCATCGAAGGCGACACGAGTGCCCTGCTAGATGCACAAAACGACAATATTTCAGAATGGAACGCCATTCTCGACGACTAAAAAATACTACTAACTTCCAGGAGAATTCTCATGGCCGATGATCGTGTTTTTATTTTCGCCACCCTAAAGCCACAAGCTGGAAAAGAGAGCGCCGCAGAAGAGCTGCTTAGAGGTATGTGCGAGCCATCTCGCGCCGAGGCAGGTTGTGTCTTCTACAACCTTTTTACTGCCCGCGATGGTAGCGGGAGCTTTCACTTCATCGAATGCTGGAATAATCAAGCTGCCCTCGACGCTCACCGCGAAATGCCTCACTACAAAAATTTCCGCGAGCATCTCGGCAATTTGATGGATGGCCCGCCAAAGGGGCAACTACTCGAAGCTGTGGATTTCTCCCGGGGCACCTCACCTTGAAAGAGGCGGGCCTAAAAATTTGACAGACTGGAAGATAATAAATTTCTTCAGCTAGGCTTTTGACTCAGACAGCTCTTAGATTATCTCCTTCTCGCCATTGATGAAGGCCATCATCAACGAGGAGAGATGATCCCGCTCATTATCAGAAATCTCGATCGATAGGCCCACGGACCAAGTAGTTGGATCTGTGCGGTTTTCGAATATATGCGCTACCGTGGCGGCCAAACCCGAGAGGGTAATGTCATACAGATTTATTGTGCAGGTGCATTTATCACCTAGTCTGGGACATTTGGGCAGATTCAGCTTAAAACCGCCCGCGCTGAAATCCTCAGGATGAAGAGGCTCATCCGAAAGCTCGGGAACCGAAATAAAAAATTCCGATGGCGAGTGCGTACTATCGGTAGGATAATCAAATCTCGTAAAATCGCGTTTATCTTCCATTTTTTTTAAACCTTTCAAAATAGACAATAATCCTTGGGCTATATATCTTTATCATACTTCAGATTTACGAATTCAAGAATACTACACATGATCAATACTAGCCGTTCCTCTAACAAGGTGAGGTAGTTTAACGAGTATTTAATACGTCGCGCATCCCTACCCACGCGAGCAGATAAAGATATTCGGACCATATAGTACATCATATTAAGAGACAGCCATCTCCTCCCGCAAAACTCAAAATCGACCATTGAAGCTGTTCAACAATCTCCACCCCTTGATGGTGACAAACATCCTGGCGCTCCTCTCCAAGTGCTAATTAGGCCTTGAAATTCTGTCACGCTTTGCGATCTTCCTGGCGCCTGATATATAAATCGCCTGTTTGTCTACCACCATTTCATTCCGCCGCTCATCAGGGATATTAAAAGATGGATCATGAAAAGATACTCGTCATAGCCGCACATCCGGATGACATCGACTTTCGTTGCGCCGGCTCGGTTGCTCTCTGGAGCCGGGAGGGGCGTCATGTGGAGTACGTCGTTTGCACCAGCGGAGAGAAAGGTTTCAACGGAAACGGGGCATCGACCCTTTCCATCGAAGAGCGGCGAAAGATCAGGGAAACCGAACAACGAGCCGCTGCTGAAACGGTCGGAACCAAAGCCGTGCACTTTCTCCGCCACACGGACGGTGAGCTAGCCAACACAGCCGAGCTTCGGCGCGATTTGGTTCGCGTCATGCGCCAGGTAAAACCCGATCTGGTGATTTCCGATGATCCGGCTCGAGATGCCTATGACAGCTTTTACGGGTATCACAGCGATCACCGCGCAATCGGATTTGCGGCCTTCGACGCTCTCTACCCTGCCGTTGGGAATGAGAATTTTTTCCCGCAATTGCTCGCCGAAGGCTTTGAGCCACACCGGCCAAAAGAGGTTTTCTTCGGAAGCCGCGAGAAGATGAACACTTGGTTCGACATAACCGAGACCTTCGATCTCAAGACAAAAGCCTTAGCCTGCCATAAGAGTCAGATACCCGACATCAACGAAATTACCCCCCGATTGAAAGAATGGGCAGGATTGACGGGTAAGGAGAAGGGCTACGAGTATGCCGAGGGATTTAGAAGCCTCGAATTTCCTAAATAGTAAGGGCTAAGGCACTCCCTAAACCTGTGGGAATAAGCTAGAATATTTTTAGAAAGTCACAAATAGTACATTTCAATCACCATTATCAATGAGGGAATTCCATGTTTGGGTATCAGGGAAAAATCCTGCACGTCGATTTGAGTACCAGGCAAAGCCGTGTCGAGGAATTTGGCGATGAATTCGCCCGCAATTATTTAGGTGGTAACGGATTCGCCGCCAAAACAATTTGGGAAATGGTGCAGCCAGGAACCGACCCCCTTTCCCCCGAAAACGTTATTTGTTTTGCCGTCGGGCCCTTTACAGACACCGCAGTGCCGAGCGCAAGCCGCGCCTGCATCGGTTCGAAAAGCCCGCTAACAGGTTATTTCTTCGACTCCACGTTCGGAGGCGCATGGCCCATCACCCTAAAGCGCACGGGCCACGACGCACTCATCTTACACGGCAAGGCAGACTCTCTCATTTATCTGTCCATCACCGAGGATGGCGTTGAATTCTGCGATGCCTCGGATCTTAAAGGAAAATGGATCAGCGAGGCCTGCGATACCATCTCAGAGCGCGAGGACGGAGCCGATGTTCTTGCCATCGGACCAGCAGGCGAGAATATGGTTCGCTTCGCCTCCCCTGCCCACACCTGGCGCAAGAGCCGGGACGGCATAGCCGGACGCGGGGGCATGGCAGCCGTCATGGGTAGTAAAAACGTCAAGGCCATTGCCCTCAAGGGCAAGGTAAAGACATCGGTTCCCGACGCCAAGGCGCTTCGCAGTTACGTCAACGAAACCGCCGAGGAGGTCCGCACCGGCACAGCGGCCCTCCACAAATATGGCACACCGATTCTGGTGAACATGATCAACAAAATGGGCGCGCTTGGCAGCTACAACCTCAAGCAGGAAATATTCGACAACTGCGAGCCCATTAGCGGCGAGGTGATGCTTGAGAACTATCTCGACAAAGACACCACATGCCTCAAGTGCCCTGTGGCCTGCGGGAAGGACTATTTAATTAAGGGCGGAAAATGGGACGGCAACAAGTGGAAAATGCCCGAGTACGAATCGATTTTCTCGCTCGGCACAATGCTTGGTATCAGCGACCCCGGAGCGCTTCACCGGGGCAACCAGCTTTGCGACGAACTCGGCATGGACACCATTTCGGCCGGCGTCACTCTATCGCTTGCATATGAGTGCTACGAGCGCGGCCTTATCACTAAGGAGGAGACCGGCAAAGAGCTCGCTTGGGGCGACCCGGACACCATGCTCGAACTTCTTGAAGACATAGCGCTCAGGCGTGGTTTCGGTGCGAAACTCGCAGAAGGCGGCCAGCGCCTAGCCGAGGAAATCGGTGGGGATGCGCCTAACCTCCTCTATGCCACCAAAGGCCTTGAGCTTCCAGCCCACAGCGCCCGAGCCCTAAAAGGCATGTCAATTGGCTATGCCACCGGAACACGCGGCGGAAGTCACCACGACACCCGCCCCACGCTTCAGTATGCAGCAGACCACGACAACACAACGACCGAGGGCAAGGCCGAATTCGCTTTCCGCACGCAGAATTTCACCGCCCTCGGAGATTCGCTAACGCAGTGCCGCTTCACAGCAGAACGCGGCTACGGGGCGATGATCAATGATAAATACGCTACCTTGCTCAATCTTGTGACGGGCTGGGACACAACAGCCGACGAACTTGAGCTTACAGGAGAGCGCATTTGCAACCTCGAGCGTGCTTTCCAGGTTCGAGAGGGAGCCGACCGCTCCGGAGACACACTTCCCCACCGAGTTATGCATGAGCCCATTCCAGACGGCCCCCATAAAGGCATGTACTGCCCACCCGAGGAACTCGAAGCGATGAAAGATGAGTACTATATCCTCCGCGGCTGGGACGAAAATGGTATTCCCACTCGCGAAACGCTAGGTCGTTTGGGGCTCAATGATTTGGTGGGCGATGTAGCGAAAAGCTGAGCAGAGAACCAATTGATTCTTAAATCTTCTTCCCTGTGCGGTTTTTTTTACCGATTCAGGCAAAAAATTCCGCACGGGGTGACGGTCTTCATCTATTGCCTCACAGATAAG
Source organism: Nitrospinaceae bacterium (assembly GCA_018669005.1). Lineage (NCBI taxonomy): Bacteria > Pseudomonadati > Nitrospinota > Nitrospinia > Nitrospinales > Nitrospinaceae > Nitrospinaceae bacterium. Next base: position 417 of record JABJAL010000125.1, on the reverse strand, counting down.
TCATTTCTATTCATACAGTTATGACACATATCCCATACGGCACGACCTTTGCTTAACTGTTCTTTGAAGTTTCTTCGCGGACGGGTTGGATATTCGCGAGAGCTGAAAGGGTTGGGGGGCGCCATGTGGACGCCTCATCCCCTTTCGGTGGCAACCGAATCAGGAAGGGATATTCGGATGGGCGTATTTCCAGGTTTATCCACAGGCGCTTCCTCCATGCGGAACGCCTCAAATATCATTCAAGTCCTCGGAAACAACATCGCCAATGCAAATACACCCGGCTTCAAGCGCAGCCGCGCCACAACATCAGAGGCGTTTTACAGCAACCTGTCATCCGAAACCGGGTCAAAAGACAAAACACAGGTAGGCAACGGCGCAAGCCAGGTGATAGTCCAAAAAATTATCACCCAGGGAAAC
>JABJAL010000124.1 GCA_018669005.1 Nitrospinaceae bacterium | reverse complement strand
TTTTCCCCATAAAGCGCAGTTGGGATCGGGAGGACGGATTTATTACTCCGAAGTCTCGAAACGCCCGAAGGGAGATCCCCTTATTCCCGGATTTTGCCCTTGCCTTGAAAGAGTGGTATCTGGCTTGCGAGGACAAAAGCCCAAAAGCTCGGATATTCCCGTTACAGTTAGACGGTTTCAGACGACTGTGGGGCCAGATGGTGAAACTTGCGCAAGCCGAGAATGAGAGAAGAGGCCATAAGCGGCCCTTCCCGGATATCACCCCCAAGGGAATGCGGCACACTTTCGCAACGATTCACGCCAACCGCTTCGGGCGTACCAAGGACGGCCCAGCACCCAAGACCCTTCAGGCCTGGATGGGACACTCGAATTTCAGTGTCACGATGGACGTGTACGCTCACTGCGTCCGGGAGGACTGGATAGTACTGCCGAAGCCTTTTGGTAGCCGCATCAGCGAAAAACTAGCAGTGAATGAATAAAAACTTTGACCGATGTTTCCTAAATGTTTCCTCAAAAACAAACAGAGGGTTAACCATCTCTGGCTAACCCTCTGATTTTGTTTGGTAGCGGGGGCAAGATTCGAACTTGCGACCTTTGGGTTATGAGCCCAACGAGCTACCAGCTGCTCCACCCCGCACCGAATGGTAGTAGTGATCTAAATGGTGTTGCCCTCGCTGTCAAGGGCAGGACAGTTATGGGCCCTTGCTACCCGATTCGCGTCTCTTATTCTTGTCCGAAATAAACTCATAGACCGTCTCACCAGGCTTTACGAGACCCAAATCCTCTCGGGCAATTCGCTCGATCGAGGCAAGATCGTTTCGGAGTGCTCTTACTTGGCCCTGTAGCAAACTATTATCATCACGAAGCCGCGCCACTTCGCCACGCAATTCGCTCAGATGCCGTTGATTGACGATTACGGCAAGAAATCCATCCCGCCCAAGAAGCGCAGCGCCCAGCAATATCGTACAAATGCCGACAACCAGCCAATAAACATAGCGGTCCTGTTTGTCCTTGTGGTCGGATTTTGTCAAGGCTCGAAAACTCCGGGCTGGGCGGAGGACTCAACGTATTTTAAGCGAGTAGGCTAAATCACAGCAAACGCCTCTCGAGCGGCAAGAACAGTCGCCTCGATATCGGCCTCAGTATGGGCGGAGGAAAGGAAGCTGACCTCGAATTGGCTCGGGGCCAAGGAAACACCCCGCTCTTGCATGGCGTGGAAGAAGCGGGCATACATTTCGGTGTCAGATCGTTGAGCATCCTCAAAATTGCGCACCGGGCCCTCCTGAAAGAACGTGCAGAACATAGAGCCCCGGCGTATGCCCCATGTTGCGACTCCCGCCGCACGAGCGGCGTCGGCCATCCCTTCCTCAAGCTGGCGGCCTCGCTCCTCAAGCGCCTCGGGCAACCCCTCTTCCTTGATTAAACGAAGCGTCTCGATACCCGCAGCCATTGCCAAGGGATTCCCGGAGAGCGTCCCCGCCTGATAAACTGGCCCCAAAGGCGCGACTGATTCCATGACTGCGCGCCTGCCGCCATAGGCGCCCACCGGCATGCCGCCGCCAATAACTTTTCCCAATGTCGTCAGATCAGGACAAATGCCATAAATATCCTGCGCCCCTCCCCTCGCAACACGAAAGCCCGTCATTACCTCATCAAAAATGAGCAAAGAGTTTGAGCCCTTGGTCGCACGCCTAACCGCCTCGATAAAACCGTCATCAGGAACAACGAGCCCCATATTCCCACCTATAGGCTCTAGGATGAGAGCGGCGATATCCTTGCCCTCTTTGAGAAACAAGTTCTCTAAAGCCTGCGCATCATTGTAGGGAAGCGTAATCGTATTTCGCGCATAATCTGCCGGAACACCGGCGCTATCAGGTATGCCGAGAGTCGCGCCCCCGCTTCCCGCCTTGACGAGAAGCCCGTCCGCGTGGCCATGGTAGCAGCCCTCAAATTTGACGATGAGATCGCGCCCGGTGAAGCCGCGGGCGACGCGGATAGCCGACATCGTGGCCTCGGTGCCAGAGTTGACGAAGCGCAAAAGCTCCATCGACGGATAGGCCTCCTGGACCAGTTCAGCCAGAACGGTCTCAGACTCCGTCGGGGCGCCAAAGCTCATACCACGAGAGGCCGCCTCGCGAACCGCCTCGACAACTCGCGGATGCGCATGACCTAGAATCAGCGGGCCCCAAGAGAGGACGTAATCAACATATTCATTTCCATCGGCGTCCCAGATGTGGCTCCCCTGCCCTCTATCGATGAACAGCGGTGTCCCGCCCACGCCTAGAAACGCACGCACGGGGCTGTCCACCCCGCCGGGTATGTGCTCGCGGGCTTCTGCAAATAACGCCTCGGAGCGCTGATGTGTCCTCAAGAGACATACCTCCCTATGAGCGCCACAAGCCGCTCCTTGGCCTCGTTCGAAATATGAGCCGGGTCTGTGATGATGGCCGTCTCAAGAAGGCCATCAAACGGACTTTTACCCTCGATGTCGGGGACGGCCTCAACGATTATTTTCCGGGCGAGGGCGACGTTTCGCTTAATGATTTCAATGACATTCACGACACTAACCGATTCTTCCTCCTCGTGCCAGCAATCATAGTCGGTGGCCAGCGCCAGGGTGGCATAGCTGATTTCGGCCTCTCGGGCGAGTTTGGCCTCGGGCATGTTCGTCATCCCGATAACCGAGGCGCCCCAATCGCGGTATCGAAAGCTCTCGGCGCGCGTGCTGAACTGGGGGCCCTCCATGCAGACATAAGTGCCGCCGGAGTGAACCTTCGCGCCCGCCCGATCCGCCGCCGCCAACAGACACGCGCTAAGCTCGGCACACACAGGATCAGCCAGGGGAACATGCGCGACAATCCCATCGCCAAAAAAAGTGCTGGCGCGGTTTTTCGTCATGTCAATAAACTGATCGGGAATCACGATCTCACCCGGATGAATATCCTCCTTGAGACTACCCACAGCGCTCACCGAAATTAACCACTCGCATCCCAGTTGCTTGAAACCATGAATATTTGCCCGAAAAGGTATTTCACCGGGCATGAGCACATGCCCAATTCCGTGGCGAGGCAGGAACGCAAGGCGCTTGCCTGAAAGATTTCCCAAAACATAGGGGGCCGATGGCGCACCAAACGGCGTGGAAAGCGCCACCGTCTCCACATCCGTCAGCCCCTCCATCTCATAAAGGCCGCTTCCTCCGATGATACCAATGCTGGCTTCAGGCAATTTCTCTAAATCCTCCGGGCACGATTTTGCGCATAACCTTTAGGCCGCTTTCAAAAGGTTCATTTCAATGAGTGCCTCGGCAATCTGAACAGCGTTCAGCGCAGCTCCCTTTCTCAAATTATCCGAGACAATCCACATATTAAGTGCATTCTCAACCGATGAATCGCGCCGGATGCGCCCGACGTATACCGGGTCTTGCCCCGAGGCCAACAGCGCCGTGGGATAAACGCGCAAATCCGGATCGTCAACCACTTCAATACCCTGAGAATTAGACAACAACTCGCGCGCCTCCTCGGGCGAAAGCGGCCCCTCGGTCTCGACATTCACCGACTCAGAGTGCGAATTATAAACTGGCACACGAACACAGGTGGCGCTTACAGGCAATTTGGGCGAACCCAATATTTTCCGTGTTTCATTCACCATCTTTTGCTCTTCCTTGGTATCTCCCCCATCGAGAAAGACATCAATCTGAGGAAGACAATTAAAAGCTATCTGACGGGACGCCTCCGCAGGCGTCTCTGAGCGCCCCGCAGCCTCTATCTGCGCCCCAAGCTCGTCCATCGCGCTTTTCCCGGCGCCGCTGACCGCCTGATAGGTGCTGACCACAATTCGCCGAAGGCCCGCCTTGTCATGGATAGGCTTGAGCACAACAACCATTTGAATCGTCGAGCAATTCGGATTCGCAATTATCCCTTTATTCCCGGCAAGAGCGGCCGCGTTCACTTCAGGAACAACCAGGGGCACCTCGGGGTCCATGCGGTAAGCACTCGAATTGTCCACGACAACCGCACCAGCTTTCACAGCAGAGGGCGCGAACTCAAGCGAGCGCGAGGCGCCAGCCGAGAAAAGCGCCAATTGAACACCCTCGAAAGAATCGTGCCCAAGACGCCTGACCGTCAGTTCCCCGCCGGCAAACGGAATCTTACTGCCCTCGCTTCTCTCGCTGGCCAGCGGGATAACCTCGGAGGCCGGGAATTTTCTTTGCGCCAGTATTGAAAGTATCTCCCGCCCAACGGCTCCCGTCGCTCCAGCAACGGCAACGCGCAAACCGCTCACAATTAACCTCCCAGGATTTCAGTAATCCGCTCGCCCATCGCGGCACACCCAACCAGCGTCGTTCCCGGGGTGTGGATGTCAGGGGTCCGAAGCCCCTCATCAAGCGCCTGCGCAACCGCCGCCTCAATAGTGTCGGCCATATCCGTTCGCTTGAGCGAATAGCGGCAAAGCATCGCCGCCGACATAATCGCCGCTATCGGATTCGCCTTGTCCTGCCCGGCGATGTCGGGTGCGGTTCCGTGGACCGGCTCATATACACCAAATCCAGTATCATTCAAATTCGCGGACGAGAGCATGCCAATCGAGCCAGTGAGCATCGATGCCGCATCGCTCAAAATATCTCCGAACATGTTTCCCGTAACAATAACGTCGAACTGAAGTGGATCCCGGATAAGCTGCATCGCGGCGTTATCCACATACATATGCGAGACCTCGACATCGGGAAAATCCTTGGCCACCTCTGCCGCCACCCTTCGCCATAGGCGACTCGTCTCAAGAACATTCTCCTTGTCCACGGACAGCAATTTTTTCCGGCGCACCGAGGCCATCTCGAAACCCACACGAACGATTCGCCTGATTTCCGATGTGGAATACACCATCGTATCGGTAGCCCGCTCCTCATCTGAATTTACCTGCTCGGTCATTCTAGGCTCGCCGAAATAGATGCCGCCCACGCCCTCGCGAACAACCAGAAGATCCAGCCCACGAACGCACTCGGGCTTAAGCGTCGAGGCATCCAGGAGGGGGGCAAACATCGAGGCAGGCCTCAAGTTCGCGAACAGATTGAACTTCTGGCGCAGCCCAAGAATCGCCGCCTCAGGGCGCTTTTCGCGCGGCAAATCATCCCACTTGGGGCCGCCTACTGCGCCGAAGAGACAAGCATCGCTTGCAGCCAATAATTCCTGGGTCTCTACTGGGAACGGGTCGCCCACCGCGTCATAGGCCGACCCACCGGCCAAACCCTCCTGAAACTCAAATGAAACGCCAAAACGCTCACCTGCCGTCTCAAGGATTTTTTGTGCGTGGGCGGTTACCTCCTGCCCTATCCCGTCTCCGGGAATAACTCCGATCTTATGGCTAGCCAATTTCTTTTATCCTCATGAAAAAATACCGGCCCATGAATCAAGCCTTAAATTCTTGTATGTAAGGTAGCTTTTCGGCCACCTCTCTCACCTGGGGGAGATTGGACCGTAGAATCGCCACGACGTTCCAGTTTCCCTTGAGGTATGACTGACGCCTCTCCTCAAGCATTTCAACTTTGATGCTCTTTTCTCCGTATGTGAGCGTCAGATTTTCGATACTGGCCGTATACTCGGTTTTTGGATTCTTTTGGGTATGCGCGACAAGTTTCTGCACATCCTCGGTCGAGGCTGTCATCAACGGCATGCCAATGGCCAAAGAGTTTCCCGCAAATATTTCGGCAAAAGAAACCCCGACAATGGCATCAATGCCAAAGCGCTTGATCGCCTGAGGGGCGTGCTCCCGCGATGAGCCGGAACCGAAATTCTTGCCCACAAACAAAATCTTCGCGCCCGTGTAATCCGGGTTATCAATTGGATGATCGGCCGTATTCTCGCGCTCATCGCAAAATAGCGCCTTCTCCATCCCCACGAACGTCAGTGCCGTCAAAAAACGCGCCGGCGTAACACGGTCAGTATCGATATCGTCGCCGGGCAAAGGCAATCCTCGGCCCTTAATTTCTCTGATTTCGTCGGTCATTTTAGTTACCCACCATTTCTGCCGGATTAGAAAGGCATCCCTCTATCGCGGAGGCCGCAACCATGGCCGGGCTGCCCAAATGTGTCCGCCCGCGAGGGCTTCCCTGCCGCCCGATAAAATTTCGGTTTGAAGTCGAAATGCTTCTCTCGGTCCCCACCAATTTATCCTCGTTCATACCCAGGCACATCGAGCAGCCCGCCTCGCGCCATTCGGCCCCGGCCTCCTGGAATATTTCGTGAAGCCCCTCACTCTCGGCCTGGGCTTTAATCTGCTGAGAGCCCGGCACGACCAACATCTTGACCTTGGGGTTCACCTTATTTCCCTTGAGAACCCTCGCCCCCTCGCGCATGTCGGATAGCCTCGAGTTCGTGCACGAGCCCAGGAAGGCAACGTCGATCTTCGTTCCCGCAATGGCATCACCCGGCTTGAGGGCCATATGGGCATAACCCTGCTCGGCTGTTTTGATGTCCTCTCCCGTAAATGAATCGGGGGCGGGAAGTTTTTCCGATATGCCAACCGAATGGCCGGGATTGATTCCCCAGGTCACCATCGGCTCAATCGACTCACCCTCGATATCCGTCACATGATCGTAGACAGCATCGGGATCCGAGGCGATGGATTTCCAGTATTCCAAAGCGCGGTCGAAATCATCTCCCTTGGGAGTAAATTCCCTGCCCTCAAGATAATCGTAGGTCGTCTCATCCGGATTGATGTAGCCGATGCGGGCGCCGCCCTCGATGCTCATGTTGCACACCGTCATCCGCCCTTCCATCTCCATGTCCTCTATAACGCTGCCAGCATATTCATAGGCCTGCCCGAGGCCACCCTTGATGCCAAGATCGTGAATGATTCTTAAAACAACATCCTTGGCAAAAACGCCCTTGTTCAAGCTGCCGTTAACATTAATTCTGTGAACCTTCAGGCGATTGAGCACGAGGGTTTGCGTTTCGAGTACAAACCCCACCTCGGTGGTGCCAATGCCAAAACCCAGAGAGCCCATGGCCCCGTGGGTGCTGGTGTGGCTGTCGCCGCAGGCAATGGTCAGCCCCGGTTGCGAGAGACCATGCTCGGGGCCAATGACGTGGACGATGCCCTGCTTGCCGGTGCTCCAGTTGAGGAAGCGAATTCCGAACTCATCAACATTCTGCTCAAGGGCAGACATCATGGCCTCGGCCTGATCGTCTTTGAACGGCCTGAGCTGGGAGAGCGTCGGCGTAATGTGGTCCGCCGTGGCAATGGTTCTTTCGGGAAAAGCGACTTTCGAGCCATTTTCCTTCAAAGAGGAGAATGCCTGCGGCGTCGTCACCTCATGGATCAGATGCAGCCCGATGAAGAGCTGATACTGGCCCGATTCGAGCCGGGTGACGACATGGCTGTCCCATATTTTGTCGTAAAGCGTTCTTTCAGACATGATCTTTTCCTTTTACTTGGTTCAGGAGATTATTAGTCGAAATTAAGATGCGGCTTTTGAGCCTTCCAGCGCCCGGCGGAGAGACTCGATATAGCGGCAAGCCGCCTGGAGCTTCTCCTCATCTCCTTCTTCACGTTCCATGACATCTATCAGGGCGCTACCCACAATCACGCCATCACCTATCGCACCCGCCTCGGCTGCCTGCTCCGGGGTCTTGATGCCAAATCCTACGGCCACGGGCCGGTTTTTCACACGATTAATCCGCTCAAGCGTATCGCCCATATCGGTGGCCAGAGAATCCCTGGCGCCAGTGACGCCCATTTGTGCGACATAATAAATAAATCCGCCGCCCGAGCGATTCACAAGATCAATCCGCGCGTCCGTGCTCGTGGGCGCAAGCATGAAGATCGGCTCAAGGGGCACCTCCGACATCTCATCAAGAAGCTCGCCCGCCTCCTCGGGGGGAAGGTCAGGAACGATAACCGCATCGGCCCCTGCCCGAGCCGCCTCCGAGCAAAAAGCCTTCAGGCCATAGGCGATAATCGGGTTGTAATAGGTCATGAGCACGATCGGGGCATCGGGCATTTCGGCCCGCACGTCCGCAACCAACTCGATAACACTCTTGAGGGTGGTGCCCCCTTTGAGCGAGCGCATGCTTGCGCGTTGTATCGTCGGACCATCCGCCAGCGGATCGCTGAACGGCACTCCTATCTCGAATCCATCGGCCCCCGCCTCAGCCAGCGCGGGAAGCAAACGTCGCGTGAAGGCAAGATCGGGATCGCCCGCCGTAACGAACGGATAGAGCCCCGAGCGGCCCTGGGCTTTAAGCTGGCCAAATAGCGCCTCGAAGCGGCCAGAATTCTGCATTATGCGCCCGCCCCATTGCCATCAAGATCCCGAAGGAGCCCCTCTGCCTGCTGAACATCCTTATCGCCTCGCCCCGAGAGGCAGACGACAACTGTTTTGCTCTCGCCCGCCCTTGCTGTCTCCTCGGCCAGAATGTTGAGAAAGGCGATGGCATGCGAGCTCTCAAGCGCCGGAATTATGCCCTCAAGAATGGATAATTTTTTGAACCCGTGAAGCGCATCGGTGTCCCCAATTGCATGATAGCGGGCGCGCCCTGAGTCCTTGAGATAGGAGTGCTCGGGCCCCACACCGGGATAGTCGAGCCCCGCCGATACCGAATGGGCCGGGATAATCTGCCCGTCATCATCGTAGAGCAAATGCATCTGGCAGCCGTGCAACACACCCACGCGCCCGGCGTTGAGCGAGGCCCCATGCTCGCCGGTATCAATCCCGCGGCCAGCCGCCTCAACACCAATCAATTCGACATCCTTATCTCCGATGAAGGGATGGAAAAGCCCGATGGCATTACTTCCCCCGCCGACGCACGCAACACAAATATCAGGTAGCTTGCCCTCGGCCTCGATAATCTGGGCCCTGGCCTCCCTGCCAATGACCGACTGAAAATCGCGGATCATGCGCGGAAACGGATTGGGCCCCACAACAGAGCCGATGATGTAGTGCGTGGTGCGCACCGAGGCCGTCCAGTCGCGAAGCGTCTCGTTGGTCGCATCCTTAAGGGTGCGGCTACCCGATGTCACAGGAATCACGCGCGCTCCCAAAAGACGCATTCTGAAGACGTTGAGCGCCTGCCTTCCCACATCTTCCTCGCCCATGTAGACATCGCACTCAAGGCCAAAAAGGGCGGCTGCCGTGGCTGTGGCAACACCATGCTGGCCAGCGCCGGTCTCAGCGATAATGCGCGTCTTGCCGAGTCGCCTGGCCACAAGCACCTGGGCCAGCGTGTTATTAATCTTGTGGGCTCCCGTGTGGCAAAGGTCCTCTCTTTTTAAATAAACCTTAAGAGAGCCCAGCGCCTCGGAAAGCCTGGCCGCATGGTAGAGCGGTGTCGGGCGACCTACATATTTATCTAAAATTTCTGCAAGCTCGGCACGAAACGCCGGGTCCTCACGCACCTCATCGTAGGCGGCCTCTAACTCCTCAAGGGCCGGCATGAGCGTCTCGGGAACATACCGCCCCCCGAAGATTCCAAATCGTCCTGTCTCTGTTGTCTGTGGCATCTCAACTCCGGTATCGATACTTCATGCCGCCGCATTGCGTGCATTAAGAATAAACGCTTCCACCAAACTCGCTTCCTTGCGGGCCGGTACATCGCCCTCGACCCCGCTGCTCACATCCACACCAAAGGGGCCAACCTGGCGGATGGCCTCGGCAACGTTATCTGGATTCAGCCCACCCGAGAGAATCACATCGCGCTGGGAAGCCAACTCTCGGGCCAGCGACCAGTCAAAGGTTTTCCCCGTCCCGCCCAATTCGCCCTTGGCGTATGCGTCGAGCAGAATCGTGCAATCTGGAAAGCGGGCCGCCTCTGCAATCGTCTCCGCCCCCCTGACGCGAAGGCCGCGAATTACCCGCAAGCCCTTGTCTAGCAAAACACGGCAGGTCTCCGGCGTCTCCTCGCCATGGAGTTGTACGGCATCCAAACCCACCTGCCGCGCTATCGACTCCACCCGCTCGGCGCTCTCGTTCACAAATACGCCCACACGCACGCCAAACGGAGGAAGATTCGAGGCCAGCGCCGCCGCCGCCTCCACATCAAGGCATCTCGGCGTTCCAGGCACAAAATTCAGGCCCAGCGCGTCCGCCCCGCGTTCAAGGGCATGGCGGGAATCTTCCAGCGTGGTGACACCACAAATCTTGACGCGAATCATACCGCTCCCTCCTCCCGGCGGCAAACAATACACCAATCCCGCAGATGAGGAAAAGACGATTAAACTAAAGCGAAATCAAGGGAATTTGAATCAGATAAATAGAAGCCCGAGGGCCAAAACAAAGAAACCTCGTCGTTCAGCCGCCCAGATACATTCTGCGAACATCCGGGTTGTCGAGCAACTCCTGCCCAGTTCCCTCATATCGGTTCCGGCCAAGCTCAAGAACATAGCCGCGGTCCGAAATTTCGAGGGCCCTAGTAGCATTTTGCTCAACAATCATAATGGTCAGCCCCTCGTCCGAAAGGCGACCAATCAACTCGAAAACCTCGCTGACAAACCGGGGGCTCAGGCCGAGCGAGGGCTCGTCAATCATGATCATCTGCGGCCTCGTCATCAGTGCGCGGCCCATGGCGAGCATCTGCTGCTCCCCGCCGCTCATCGTTCCACCCAGTTGGCGTTGGCGCTCGGCAAGGCGGGGGAAAAGCGTAAAGACATACTCCATCGCATCGGCGATCTTCTTGTTGTCGCGCTCGACATAAGCGCCCATCTCAAGATTTTCCTTAACCGTCATCTGGTTAAAGACAATCCGCCCCTGGGGCACATACCCGAGCCCTTGGCCGAGTATCTGATCGGGCCGAAATCCGACGATGCTATTTCCGTTAAAATTAATCTCGCCGCCCAGATAGTTGATAAAGCCCATGATGACTTTATACGTGGTGGATTTACCGGCGCCGTTCGGGCCGATTACGCACACCACCTCTTTTTCGCGCACCTCAAGCGTTACGCCGTGGAGAATCTGACTCCGGCCATAACCCGCCTCGATGTTCTTCAGTTCAAGTAAAGCCATTTATTTATGTCCAAAATATGCTTCGATGACGTATTCGTTGTTCTGGATTTCCTCGGGCGGGCCCTCGGCAATTTTTACCCCATAGTCCATCACAAAGATTTTCTCACAGTGGTTCATAATCACGTTCATATCGTGCTCGACAATTAAAATTGTCTTACCCTGGTTTTCCTGGAGATCATGGATATGCTCCAGAAGATTTTGGAGAAGCGTCCGGTTCACACCTGCGGCAGGCTCATCGAGAAGAATAACCTCCGGATCAGTCATCAGCGCCCTGGCGAATTCAAGAAGCTTCTGCTGCCCGTAGGAGAGGTTGCCGCCATACTCGCCTCGAAGTTTCGTCAGCGTGACAAACTCCATGAGCATTTCGGCTTTTTCGCGCGCCTCTTTTTCCGAGACCTTCATACTTGAGGCCGAAAGCATATTTTCGAGCACAGTCATCTCGCGGTATACACGCGTAATCTGAAAAGTCCGGCTGATGCCTCTCCCAAAAACCTGATAGGGCTTGAGGTTAACGATGTTCTCGCCATGAAAAATTACTTCACCACTGTCCGCCCCGAGAACACCGGTCAGCAGGTTAAACGTCGTCGTCTTACCGGAGCCATTGGGTCCAATCAATCCCGATATTTTCCCCTTGGGCAAATCGAAACTGCAGCCATCGACGGCCTTGATGCCGCCGAAGTGCTTTTTCAGATCCTTTACCTCAAGAGCGATTTCTTGCGCTTCAGCCATTTTATTCAGCCATTTCCTTAGTGAACCATTCCCTTGCGCGCCCAACCGTGATCAATAGCAAAACCCATCAGACCACGGGGCATGAAACGCGCTACGAGAATGATGAAGATACCGAATGTAATGAGGTGCGCCGTGGGGAAGCGAATCCAGGTGTACTCCTGAACGGAGTAAAGCACCGCAACACCCAATATCGGACCAACAACGGTCCCCCTGCCTCCGAACATGGCGAACAGCTTCATGTAAATCGTCACCAGGATAAAAAATTCCGATTCCGGCTCGATATAGAGCGTTTTATAACCCTGGATGCCGCCCGCTATGGCCGCGAAAAATGCGGAGAGGGCCAGCGCAGCCAATTTATAAAAAGTGGTGTTCACCCCCAGGGACTCGGCGGCGATTTCATCTTCCCGAATGGCATTTAATCGTATGCCGAATCTTGAATGCCCCACCCAGTAGGAAACAATAATGGTGACGATCATCAAGACGAGCATGGCGTGGTAGGTTTCCCACGAATTTTCAATATTTTTATAGGCGATGCCATCTGCGCCATGCGTCAGGCTCACCCAGTTGATGGCGATAACCCGCGTACCCTCGGCGGCACCGAGCATGGCGATGGCAAAGTAAGGGCCCTTGAGCCTTAAGACGGGAAACCCGATTAGAATAGCATAGACAACCCCGACCACCCCGGCGGCTATGAGGCCACCTATCCAATGCCAGCCGTAGTCCACCACGAGGATGGCCGTTGTGTAGGTTCCGACACCATAGAAAACGACATGACCAAATGAGATGTAGCCCGTGTAGCCGCTAATGATATTCCAGCTCAACGAGAGAACGACGTACATCATCATGAACATGAAAAAAGATCGGATATAAATGGAAAATATCGGCGGGACAAACAAAAGGAGCACCACGCTCCCGCCCAGAATGCCAAGATTTCTCCAATGATCTTTATTGCTCACATCTATCTCCGCTTAATAATCGGTTTTCGGCCCCATCAAGCCCCGGGGACGAATTAAAAGCACGAAAATCATCAGGCCGTATGCCGCGATTTCAACCAGCGCCGTTCCATTCGGAAGCATGAAGGAAATTATGCTCTCCATGACGGCCAACATGACGCCGCCAATCATGGCGCCGATATAGTGCCCGCGCCCGCCGAGAACGATGATGGCGAATGCCTGTAGGGTATAGATTATTCCCGTTTCGGGATTAAAACCGAATTGAATCGAGACCAGCGCGCCCCCGGCAACCGCGAGCGCCGCGCTAATCCCCGATGTAATCATGTAGATTTGGGAAATGTTGATCCCGCAAACCATGGCGACATCGGCGTTTTGTGAAGTGGCCCGAATGGCCTTCCCGATTCGGTGCACTTTTAAAAACATAAACACGCCCACCGAGATGACAAGCGCCATCCCGAAACTAATCAACCGGCTTTTTCCCACCACGATACTTTCGGTGATCTGAAATGCGTCGGGGGCATAGGGGATGGTCTTGTAGTCGGTGGTGAACTGCCATTCCACGCCATAGATCATCACGAGACCGAGGCCAAAGGTCATCAAAAGCGGGGTAAGCTCGGGGCCGCCGACCACGGCGTTGAGGAGAAATTTCTGTATCATCCAGCCAAGGCCGAAAGCAATCGGAAGCGTAAAAACCATAGAGAGAAGCGGATCAAAGCCGAACCAGAAAAAAGCAGCGTAGCTTAAATAAGCGCCGAGCATGACCATCTCGCCATGGGCCACGTTGATAATCCGCATGACGCCGAAAATCATCGTCAATCCGACGGCAAACATCGCGTACACGCCGCCCTGCATCACCCCGTTCAACAGAACGGTAGCCAGGTCGGCCAGCCACTGGCGGTCGAAAAAAACGTTTTCGGTATAAATACCAATGGCAAAAGGCAGGGAGTAGGCGATAACCAAAAACCCGGCCAACATGTATGCGCTTCTTCGTTCAGCCTTTTCCATGCTTCCCAAAAATCCTCTCTGCAAGGAATCAGATCACTAGAGCCAATGTTTTTTTCGCAAAATACCGGGGCCACAGCTGCGACCCCGGCACTGTGCGTTTAATGGATCAGCTACCTCTTAAACAACAGAGCCTTCCGATACAACTGGAGGGCTTAACGGCTCTTCCAGTTCGGCATGGGAAGCGTGTATTTCGCCTCCGCCAGCTTCGCGGGCCAAACGATCTTCCTCTGGCCTTTGAGAATCTGGAAGGTCAGGCCTTCATGGCTATTCAGGTTATTGCCGTCAACCTTCCAGGGGCCGATGACCGTGTTGGTGCTGAACGAGCGCATCGTTTTCCACACCTTTGCGCGATCGATGCTTCCCGCAGCCGCGATAGCTGCGCCGAGCACCTGGAAGGAGGCATAGGACTGGCCAGCATGATAGTTGGGCTTCACGCCATAGCGTTTTACATACTCGGCGATATAGGCCTTCATGCCGGCCCGTTTGAGAATATCAGGCTTGGGCTCCCACTGGCTGAACCCGAGGACATACTCAGCCGTATTTCCGAGTGACTTGGCGAACTTGGGAAGCGCAGGGCCAACGGTTCCGGCAAACATCTTGAGATTGATGTTCAACTCGCGGAGACCGCGAATCTGGGCAGTCGCATCGGCGAAGTAGCTGTTCGAGATCAGGGCCTCGGCGCGGCGGGACTTGATCTTCGTAAGAAGAGCGGTGAAGTCCTGCTGCTTTCTCGGATAGCTCTCCTCAAGAACGATTTTCAGGCCAAGCTTCTTCGCCCAGGCGCGTACACCCTCTGCCGTCTGGCGGGGGAAGAGGCTGTCCTCACCAACAACAGCGATGCGCTTGACGCCAATATCTTTGGCAATGTGGAGCGCGCCCTTCTGGTAGTCCTGGGCAACGGCGATGATGTTGAACAGGTACTTGCGCCCCTTCTGCCAGATAACACCCGAGGAGGCGCCCGGCGCCATCGTCGGATACTTGTAGCGCTCGATAATATTGGCCACGGCGTCGGTGATGCCCGAAGAATAGGGGCCCATGGTGAAGTTAACTTTATCATGGGTAATCAATTTCTCGAAAAGCTTGATGCTCTGCTGCTTGTCCGACTTATCATCAAGAATGGTCAAATTGATCTTCTTACCAATCCAACCGCCCTTGGCATTCTGTTGATCAACATACATTTTCCAAGAATTCACAAACCTGCCCGCGGGCTCGGCATAGCGGCCCGTTTGCGATACGGCAACGCCTACCGTGATCTGACCAGCTGCCCAAACATTGCCAGCCCAGGCAACAACCACGGTCAACACCGCAACCATTACTACCTTTAAAATACTCTTCATCAATCCAACCCTCCCATCCGTGTAGTAGGAACCTAAGGGTAACTCCTGCGAAGCAAAATTAAGTGATCACATCATTAAACCCATAAATCGCAAAAAACTTCCCATCCGAGGCAGGAAATTTTGCATAGACCATGAACACAAGGTCATAAACGGTTGAGCTAATATCTGTCTGTCTTGGATTTGACACTATGTTACGCAGATTTACTAATATGTCAAATAATTTTTATCGAAGTGATTTCAAAGTGTTGCATGGGATTTTAGGAATATTCAAGAAATTTCGGCATCCACGGAACATTCTTCAACCCAAACGGCCCCACCCTCGCCAAATTCTTTTTTCCAGATCGGTACGATCTGCTTTATGCGGTCAATCGCATATCGGCAAGCCTTGAACGAGGCATCCCGATGGGCCGAGGCCGCCGCAATGCCCACAGCGATCTCACCGATTTGAAGGGTGCCGATGCGGTGCTCCATAGCGACACGTTCCACCCCATAGCGCTCGGTGATTTCCTCAACCACCTGGCGCATTTTTTTCTCCGACATCTCGGGGTAGGCCTGATACTCAAGATGCGTAACCTGCTCGCCGCGGCTGTGATTTCGCACGAGCCCGATAAACGTACACACACCGCCGATATCATCGGCAGAAACATCCTTGATGAGCGCATCCATATCAACAGGACGCTCGACAATTTTGCAGATCATGCGACACCTCCGCTGATGGGAGGAATAAGAGCCAATTCATCGCCCGCCGCAACAGCGTGGGAATCTCCAGCAAACTCCTGGTTAACTGAAACGGCGATAGATTCCATCTTCTCGGAAAAGGGCGGAAATTTTTGGGCAAGTGCAGCGCGCAGATCTTTTACTGTGCCGCTTTCAGGCACCTCAAGTTCGATTTCATCCTCGCCCGTAACGTCCCGAGCCCAGGCAAAACATTTAACGGTAACCAGCATCTGGCATCCCTCTCAAAAACAGACAATGTCAAAAATCAACCGCCCTAGACAGCAACACACAGGATAGAAGGCAAGCGAGTCAGAATCAAGACATCCAGGCTCAATAGTGCGCCCCGCCCGAAGCCAGCCTATAATAGCCGCCATGAATATCTCATCTCACCCCGCTCTTGCACGGGCGCTTGAATCAGAACTGGGTTCTGGCCCGATCACCTTCAAAAAGTTCATGGAGATGTGTCTTTATCACCCCAAAGGCGGCTACTACCGCCAGCCCACCCAGCGCCTGGGGGGGGGTGGTGATTTCAAGACCAGCCCTCACCAAAGCCCTGTCTTCGGACATATTCTATCTCGCCAGAGCGAGGAAATATGGCGCGCCATGGGCAAACCCGGCCAGTTTAACATCTATGAATATGGGGCCGGCGAGGGGTGGCTGGCGCATGACATACTCAAAACGACAGAAGACGTGGGCGCCCCGGCCTTTGCACAGGCCCTTGAGTACACCCTGATTGAGCAAAACCCCTCCTCCTCATCTCGGGCAGGCGAGCGGCTGGCCAGATGGCTGGAGAGTAAACGCCCCCGCCCCCGCGCTAGGCTGGAAGCTGACGCTCATGAAAAAAATTCACTCCCCGAGAATTTCGAGGGTCTTATCATCGCCCATGAATTTCTCGATGCCCTTCCTGTTCATATTTTAAAACAAACAGAAAAAGGCCTTGTAGAGCGCTACGTCGAACAACAAGGCGGCAGGCTCTCATTTTGCAACGGCGAGCTTTCCGAGGCGTACCTGAATAATTGGTTCCATGAACTCGGAGTCAAACTCGAAATTGGTCAAACAGTAGAAGTGTGCCCAGCCGCAATCGATTGGATTGAATCCGTGGCCAAACGAATCGGGCAAGGTGGAATTTTACTTTTCGATTATGGATTCTCAAGCAAAGCCCTGTATCATCCATCCCGAAGAGAGGGAACAATCCGGGGTTATCGGAACCATGCCATTATAGAAAATCCGCTTGATCTTCCCGGCGAATCAGATCTAACGGCCCATGTTGATTTCACATCGATACTAAGAGCGGCCGAAATCTCGGGGCTCTCGCTGGCCGGATTTACCGATCAAACTCATTTTCTCTTAGGCTCAGGAATAACTGAGGTGCTTGAAAACGCAACTGGCAGCGGAAGTAATGCTGCCAGCGAGCGGCGGCGTGCGATGGGCCTTCTCGATCCGGGGGGGCTAGGGGGAGCCATCAAGGTCATGCTCCTCACCCGCCGCCTCGATAAAACCGAATTTCCGGGGTTCTCCATGAAACCAGACGACAGGGAATCTTTCGCCACGTTGCGCGGCTAACCGCCTGCGGGCCGCAGCGCTTTAATCTGAATCTGCACCCTCGCGCTTCCGCGCCACCGATTCACACCGGCGTTATAAGCAACATCCAGCTTGCCCTTCAAAAACGCCTCGTCCTCAAGAAAACCACCCAGGCCAAAACCAATGGAATCGACCACCTGCCCTCGTTGGCGAATTCTCATTTTCAAATGCTTCCCCTTCCCCACAGTTTCAGGGCGACCCACCACCTCCACACCCGAGGTGGCAAAAACAGGCTGGGGATTCCCCATCCCAAAGGGCGCCATTCTTTCCAACATTTCGACCAGGGGCATCTCAAGTTCCGAGAAATCCACCACACCATCCAACAACAATTCTGGTCTGGCTGGCTCCCCACCAAGAGCATCACGGGCGGCATTCTCAAATTCTTCCCGAAATTGAGTCACATTTTCCCGCTTGATCGACAAACCCGCCGCACCCTTGTGCCCCCCGAACTGGATCAGCGAGCCCGAGCACCTTTCCAAAATCTCAACCAGATTGACCCCGGGAACACCTCGGCAGGACCCCTTCCCCACCTCACCATCGAGGTGGATAAGCACCGATGGCCTGTTAAATTTCTCAACCATTCTTGAGGCGACAATTCCGATTACGCCCGGGTGCCATTTCTCGCTCGCCAGGACAAGAGATTGGTGCTCATCGGCAAGTCCCATCGCCTCAATTTGCTCCAAGGCCTCTTTGTGCGCCTCACGCTCAAGGTCCTGCCGCTGCCGATTCCACACCTCTAGTTTTTCCGAGCGTGGCCTGGCCAGCGCCGAATCGACTTCCATAAGAAGGTCCACCCCTAGGCGCGGGTCCCCCACTCTTCCGGCCGCATTCAGTCGGGGCGCAAGGACGAAACCAATGTGTCCCGCCGTAATCGACTCCGCTTTTAAATCCGCAGCGGCCACAAGAGCCCTTATACCCGGCTTACCTTTGTAGGCCTCCACCGCCGCGCTACCGGAATTCATAACCGAGGAAATTACCTCAAGGCCCCCCCGAACCAAGATATGATTTTCATCTACAAGAGGAACGATGTCCGCCACCGTACCCAGCGCCACGAGATCGAGGTGTTGTTTGAGATTGGGAAGCTCACCCTCAAAACCTTCGTCGCGAAGACGACGCCTTACGGCCGTGGCAACTTTAAAGGCGACACCCACACCACTCAAACTTTTAAAAGGATAGGCGCAATCCTCTTGGCGCGGATTAACAACGGCAAGGGCCTCGGGAAGAACCTCGGGCGGGGCATGATGATCTGTAATGATGAGATGGATACCGTTTTCACGTGCCTCGCGCGCCACATCCACCGCCGTGATGCCAGTGTCCACAGTCACTATCGTCTCGCACCCGGCCTCCCGGAGCGCCATCAACCCAGATAGGTGAAGGCCGTAGCCCTCCTCCATCCGGCGGGGAATAAAGTAAGGGGTAGTTACTCCGAGCGATCTAAAAAAAAGGACCAAAAGCGTGGTCGAGGAAATTCCATCCGTGTCATAGTCGCCATAAATACCTATCGGGTGGCCTTTCATCACCTCTTGAGCCAGATGAGCTGCGGCCTCCTCCATTCCCTTCATTAAAAAGGGATCGTGCAGCGCGGTAAGCGGCGCGTCTAGAAAAACTTCGGCTTCCTCGGCCCCGGAAATTCCCCGAAGCGCCAGGAGGCGCCCCAGGAGCGCAGGCACCCTTAGCGCCTCCGACAAGCGGGCGGCAAGACCTTCATCAATTTGTTTGACTGTCCATCGATTCGGAAATACGGGCAGCCCCGCAGAGGCGTTCCGGCCGTTACGGTAACTAGCTGCTCGCTGCTCGTTAGAGGCCATTAATCGAATACCCCAAAGTATCAATCAAAAAACGCTGTACTCAACGTTTTGCCCCGCCCATAGCGCCTTGGGTTTCACTGCGCGCCCGACCACTTCGCCTCCAGCGATCCCGCTTAAGAGGATTGGGCATGGGACGAAGGAGCATCTGGCGCGGCGGATTATGCTTATGGTGAAAACTTTTAGGAACAGGACGGTTCAACTGTGTCATGGCAAGAGAAATACGGTTCATCAATCTTTTAGGGCGGCAGCCGTTTTGGTTCGATAAAATGGAAAAGGCCAGTGTCTCGCCATTATCGGCGGCCGCAAACCCGCTCAACGCATGAATCCCAGCCAGCAGACCCGTCTTTGCGCGAATTCGTCTTGAGGCGCGGCTTCGACGGAGGCGCTTTCGAATCGTCCCATCCACACCCACCACAGCCAAGGAGGCAAGGTATTCGGGCAAAATCCGAAAATCGTGATAAACGCTCGAAAGAAGCGTGACTATGGCCCTGGGTGTTATCCGGTTTTTTCGGCTAAGCCCCGAGCCATCTGAAAAATCGAATGCGTCCTGGGGAATTCCCAAATGGAGGAGATATTTTTTCACCGCAACAAGTCCCTTCTCGGTGGTGCCCGGAAGACCGTAAATTTCCGCTCCGAGAGTTTTAAGTATCAACTCGGCCGTCAGATTGTTGCTGTGCTTATTCAGCCCGCGAATTATCTCGCCCAGGACGCGCGAGTTTTGCCTCGCGATGAGTTTGGCATCGGGAGGCGTTTTGCCCTTGAGTATTCTGCCCCTGAAGCGGATACCCTCTTTTTTCAAAAGTGCCGAAAATGTCCCGGCGGCAAATCGGGTGGGATCGGATACCGAAATGGTATAACGCCGGGTGCGCTTTCTGGCTGGCGTTCGCCCGCTGACATGAATCCAATCTTTACCGCCTGCCGTACGACGGCTCACCCGCACCCTTGGGCGTTTGCGGCGGGAAACCGTTTTCAAGCTATTTTTAAGGCCGATGGTATCCGAGGGCGGAATAAGCTGAACCCGCGCAAGAGCCCCTGGCCCGGAGCCCGGATCAACCTGCACGTTCACGAGGCTGAAATTCACGGAAAGTGCCGAGTAGGGCGCCAGATAAGCCTTGCCCGATCCGTTTACCTTCCAGTCTTTTCCATACCGCTGCCCATCGAAAAAACTATCATCCGCAATCAGATCACCTAAAACCTGGCGAACGCCTTTGAGATACAACGAATACGCCAACTCCCGAACCCGCTCTTGAACAAATGTGGGATCGCCGTAGCCCTTGAGAAACAAATCGCCCTTGAGAACACCCTTTCTAATAGTGCCGGTCGTATAAACATCGGTCGAAAAAGTGTAGTCGGGCCCCAGATAAGCAAGCGCCGCCGCCGTCGTCATCAACTTCATATTCGAGGCGGGCACCCTTTTCTCCTCGGCCCGATGCGAAAAAAGCGTTTCGCCCGCAGAAATCGAACGAATGTGCACACCAAGTTCACCCGTAATTCGGCATTCTCTTTTTATGGCGCGATTAACGGTGTCTCTGAAAATTTTAACCGATGAGATCCGGACTTTATTAGCTCGCTTCTTGCGGGCCGCAAGAGCATCTGGCGGCATGAAAGAAACGCCCAGAGCGAGCATCAGAACACCACTAAGCACCCTGGGGAGGCATGAATGATTAAAAAAATTCATAAGAAAATTAAGTCCTTGCGAGCGATAAAAATAGATCAAAACAGCACCGCCACTACATCCACGACAAGACCTGCATAATACCTTTTATCGGTGGCCGGTCGGAATAATCTTTGCCGATATAGCGATAGCGGATGCGCCCCCGCTTATCAATAATAAAAGTCGCCGGGCGGGCAATCCTCTGTTTGGGATGGAGTACATCGAACAACCCGATCACCCGGCGCTCGACGTCAGAAATCAATCTGAATCGAACCCCAAGCTCTCTTGAGGATTTGAGGATCTTCAACTCATCATCCGTGCTCACAGCAATGACTTCGGTGTTGAGTTGGGTGAATTTCTCTAAATACTCCTGGAGCTGAACCAGCTGCCTTTGGCAAAAGCTTCAAAAATGGCCCCGATAGAAGACGAGCAATAAATTCTTCTCGCCAATGAGTTTTTCAGAGTTAAATCCTTGTATCTCGAATTGAGGCGATTTATCGCCAACCTTCAGGGATGAGGCCGAGGAAAAATGCGGCACGAGAAGAGTTGAGACAAGGGAAAAGAAAAGAAAGACAGCAACACGTAGCCCTTGACCGTAAACTGCAGATGCAAAGCGATATCCAATCATCGGGGAAAAGTCTCCGATTCCAGTTATTTCGGCGGCTTAATTTTTGAGATGTTAATCCTTGCCCTCGCGGCTGTAAACTGGTCCTGATTTCACTTTATTGACGTATTTGGCCGTCTGTGACAAGTTCCCCGAATCAACTTCGCCCGACGCCGGTTATGCTTTGAAAATAAACATCATGCCTGCGAGCGGTCTCAATGCTTCATATCGGGTGCCCAGCTCAGAGAAGCTGTACGCCCAAGTTGCCCATCTCATCTGCCCTGCAATGCTTCTCGCATTGATGATTAGCGGGGTTTTCCTCACAGGATGCGGAAGCGACCCCACGCCACCGGGCCGCAATATTATCGTCGGCCTCGAAAGCAACCCCACCCAACTCGACCCGCGTCTCTCGCAAGATGCCGTATCAGGACAAGTTCAACGCTTCATCTTTAACCGCCTCATATCCCGAGACGAGAACAACAAACCCCGGCTCGAATTGGCCGAGAGCTGGGAGCGCCCCACCCAGCTTATCCATCGTTTCCGAATACGCCCGAACGTTCGTTTTCACGATGGCGCTCTCCTTACCTCGGCCGACATCAAATACACTTTCGATTCGATTCGAGATCCCGCCCTGGCCTCACCCCACGCGGCAGGCCTCCGCGAGTTGGACAGGATAGAAACCCCTTCGCCGGACATTGTTGTTTTCTATCTCAAGGAGCCCTCGGCGGGTCTCACCGATTCTCTCATGCTGGGCATCGTGCCCCGAGGCGCCGGAAACGCCGGGAGAAAATTCGGAGAAAACCCGGTAGGCACGGGACCCTTTCGATTCACGCGCTTTGATCAAGACGAGCGCATCGAGCTCACGGCTAACAATAAATATTTCGCCGGTCCACCAAAATATGATCGTCTGATTTTCAGGATACTGCCCGAGGAAACCGTTCGTATCCTTGAGCTTGAAAGCGGCGGCCTCACCATGATTCAGAACGCCTTCTCGCCCGACATCCTCCCCCGGCTCGCGGCCAATCCGAGGCTGAAAATACTCAAGCGCGAGGGAACCAATTTCACCTACCTGGGTTTTAATATGAACGACCCCATCCTGTCCCGGCTCAAGGTGCGCAAAGCCATTGCGCACGCAATCGACAGGAAACCCATCGTCAAACACATCCTAAAGGGGCTTGCCACCCTCTCGGACAGCCTGCTTCCGCAAGAGCATTGGGCCCACCCCAAAGGGCTGCCCAGCTACGACCACAACCCTGCGCTCGCCAAAAAGCTTCTTGATGAGGCGGGATTTCCCGATCCCGACGGGAAAGGCCCCCTCCCGCGCTTCACCCTTGTCTACAAAACTTCGCAAAATGAACTCCGGCGGCGAATCGCCACCGTCATCGGCAACCAGCTTCGGCGCGTGGGAATTCATATGCGTGTGCGAGCCTACGAGTGGGGAACATTTTTCGGCGACATCCGAAGCGGCAACTTTCAGTTGTACAGCCTGACCTGGGTCGGCATCTCGGACCCTGATATTTACCGCTATATATTTCACAGTCGATTCACCCCGCCAAACGGTTTGAACCGTGGTCATTATAAAAATTCGCGGGTCGACGCGTTAGTTGATGAAGCGCGCTCCCTTGTGGAGCCCGGTGAAAGAGCCACACTTTATGCCAAAGCCCAGCGACTCATCGCTGGAGAGCTTCCATACGTGAACCTCTGGCACAGCGTAAATGTTGCCGCCATTGACCGCCGGGTTTCGGGATACCGGGTTTATCCGAACGAGGACCTCATATCCTTGGCAAATGCGCGCCTGGCCGAACCAAGCGAAAAAGGACGATGACATGCGTCGTTATCTGTTAAAGAGGCTCGTGCTTCTCGTCCCCGTACTCTGGGGGGTCGCCACCCTTGTCTTCGCCGTGACGAACATTATTCCGGGCGACCCTGTGGACCTGATGCTGGGTGAAACGGCCCGCCCGGCCCAACGCGAGGTGCTTAGAGAAGCCCTGGGACTCAACCGGCCCCTCGCCGTCCAATACAGAGATTATTTGACTGGCCTTCTACAAGGAGACATGGGCACCTCGCTTCACAAAAAGAGGCCCGTCGTAGAACTCCTGGCCGAACGGATTGGGGCCTCGGCCGAGCTAACCCTCGCCGCCCTGGCCATCGCCCTTTTAATCGCCCTTCCCCTCGGGATACTCGCTGCCAGGAAGGCAGGCTCAGGGACCGACCTCGCCGCAGGGGGGCTCGCCGTTCTCGGCGCCAGCATGCCGGTTTTCTGGCTCGGTCCACTACTCATCATCTTTTTTTCCATCAACCTGGGTTGGCTCCCGGTTTCTGGCAGGTCCAGCCCGCTTAGCCTTATCCTCCCGGCCTTCACCCTTGGAATGGCTTTGTCCGCTATTTTAATGCGCATGACGCGCTCAAGCCTCCTGGAAGTTCTACCCCAGGATTTTCTCGCCACAGCGCGAGCCAAAGGATTGAGCGAGGGGCGGGTACTCTGGCTCCATGCCCTGCGGAACGCATGCCTTCCGCTCATCACGATTCTAAGCCTACAACTCGGCGCCTTGCTCTCGGGCGCCATCATCACGGAAACCGTATTCGCGTGGCCGGGCGTTGGTCGGCTGACAATTCAGGCAATCGCCGCTCGCGACTACCCCCTGGTTCAGGGCTGTGTTCTTTTCATAGCTTTCGTGTATGTAGCTGGGAATCTGCTAGCCGATATTGCCTATGCATGGCTCGACCCGCGTGTGAGGCTCGACTGAGATGCGGCGCAACCTCTCCATCTGGGCCGGTGCCACGGTTCTGGGCTTTATTATTATCGCCGCGCTTGCTGCACCGCTCATCTCACCGCACGACCCTTTCGCCCAACAGCTCGCCGATGGCCTTTCAAAAAATACATGGGAACATCCTTTCGGCCAAGACAAACTGGGGCGCGACATTGCCAGCCGGGTGATTTACGGCGGAAGAATTTCCCTCACAGTCGGTTTTGCCGCCGTGTTCATATCGGTGCTGGTCGGCACCATAATCGGGGCGTTGGCAGGATATTCGGGCGGGCTCTGGGATGAAGTGTTGATGCGTGTGACGGACGTGTTCATGGCGTTTCCGGGGATACTTCTCGCCATCGCGCTCATGTCTGTTCTGGAGCCCCGAGTGGCGAATGTGGTGTTATCGCTGGCCGCGTTCGGCTGGGTAGGCTATGCGCGCCTTGTACGTGCGCAGGTGCTCTCGCTCCGGGAGCGCGAATATGTCGTCGCGGCGCGCGCCACTGGGGCCAGCCCCATCCGGGTGGTCGTCAGGCATATTCTCGCTAATGTGATCTCTCCCGTCATCGTCGAGGCAAGCTTCGGCATGGCTGGCGCCATAGTGGCGGAGGCAGGGCTCTCGTTCCTGGGGCTCGGGGTTCAGCCACCGGATCCGAGTTGGGGCGCCATGCTGGCCGAGGGAAGAGACTTTTTACTCATCGCCCCCCACCTGACGCTCTTTCCGGGAATTGCACTCGCACTGACAGTGATGTCGCTAAATATCCTGGGAGACGGCTTGCGCGACTGGCTGGATCCGGCTCAAAAGAGATAGAAGAAGTACCACTTTTTTTCTTTTTTCTTCTCGGCCTTTTTCTTCATACTTTTCTGAACGGGCTTTTTTTGTGGCAACGGAATTTTACTCATCTTGACAATCTGACCATGCGGTCTTTGCGTGCTTCGCCTCTCATCGCGGAACAAACTTTTAAGGCGCAGGTTATGACATTCGAGACACTCCTTCGCCTCTCTAAAAGCGCTTCCTTCCGGATATTTCGTTATTACCCGAACCATGTGCGCATCAGCCAAAAAATCCGCATGGATATGACAACCCTGACAATGGTTGGTCACCACGATATTCGCCTCGCTCGGAAGCAATTCTCGCTTCAAGGCCCGCTCAATGGGCGGGCGGGAGCAGGCGGTCACGAAAACCATACTTGCCATTAATGCCATCAAAAAAATTTGGCGCCTCATTAAAACACTCCATTTTTCAAAAAACTTCCAACACCAGGAAAATCCGAGCAGCGAGGAAGTATAAGGACCCCCGGGGAAATTGGTCAATTTGCCCGAGGAGCGTATTGCCATAAATAAAAGCTATTTTTTCTTGGCCCTACGGTAGCGGGCCATATCGTTCAGGACACTCCGCCACTTTTTGTCCCGCCAGTTGGGATTCACATCCACAGCATTCTGTATGGCTACAAGAGCCTTGCCAATATGCCCGCGCCTAAAATACTTCGCCGCCCGGCCCTGATAGTAGCGAATCGGGGTATCGCTCCCCGACTCGACTATCGCCCGGCCCAATTCGACTTCACGCGCCTGCGCGCCGCCGCGCTCGGTGAGGCTTAGCCAAAGCCAATAGCGGGCTGCCTGATGGCCAGGCGAAATTCGCATGGCTCGCTTAAAGTGATGAATCGCCAGCGAAACCTGCCCTCGGCGGCGGCGAATCAAGCCCAGGCGATATTGGGCAATAAATGAATCCGGTTTGCTCTCAACCGCCTTTTCGAGATGAAAGAGCGCGCGCTCAACCTCGCCCTTGGTAAAAGCCATTCTCCCGAGCGCGATTCGGCTTTCCGCATGACCTGGCCGAATTGTCAGGGCAAGGCGGAATGAGGCTCGGGCCTTTTTTATTTTTCCAAGTTTCTCATAAGACCGCCCCAGGGCGGCATGAGCCGGAAAAAGCTTAGGGTCTTTGACCACCGATTTTTCCAAGAGGAGGGCAGCGGCGGAAAAATCCCCACGCTTCATCTTCTCGCGCCCCAAATTGTAGAATCCGATGGCCGCTTTGCTTTGGCGCGAAACATTTTTCTTGGCCGCAGACGACTTCGCCTCCTTGAGAGCAGAGGACGGCGACTCACCCTTCGTTGCACATCCGGCGAGAAAAAAAAGGAGGATGAAGCTAACAAGTAAAGCGAAGCGCTTCACTTTAAATTTTCTCGCGAGCCCATTTTTCGCTAACAGCTTTTTGTACATAAGCAACAATCGTATCGAGCGGGGTTCCTGGCGTAAAAATCTCTGATACGCCGCTACCTTTGAGCGAGACAATATCCTCTTCAGGAATTATTCCGCCACCAAACAGAATGACATCGTCCATTTTCTGGGCGTCGAGCAATTCTCTGATCTTCGAGAAAAGAAAATTGTGGGCCCCCGAGAGGATGGAGAGCCCCACCCCGTCCACATCCTCTTGGAGAACGGTGGCGGCTATCTGCTCGGGGGTCTGACGAATCCCCGTGTATATTACTTCCATCCCGGCGTCCCGCAGAGCGCGAGCAACAACCTTGGCTCCGCGATCATGGCCGTCAAGACCGGGCTTGGCCACCAGGATTCGGGCTCTTTTCTCCACCACAAGCAATCCCCCGTAAAAAAGACATCGCCGTGATTCTAACATTTCAGGGGGCATCTCCAACCCGCCGCCCCGCGTTCACAACCCAGGCTTTTTTACCAATATTCTTCTGTAACAAAAGGAAAAGGGAGGGCACCATGCCCTCCCCTATTCCAAAATACACTTACTCGACTCTATTTATATAACGAGTGAAATTCATCACCCGCTCCACTAACGAGTTACGGGCCCTTCACGATGCGTTTCGCGATGCCCGGCGATAGCCTTTCTGCCTCGCCGAGAAAATCGAACTTGAAGTTTTGGGCCACCTTTTGAGGATCGCGACCCTCGCCATGCCAGAGACCGAAAAAAGTCCACTCTATTTTTTCATCAAAGGGCTCGGGGGTGATTTTCCCCTCTTTTCTGAGCGCTACCATGATCTTCTCCGCCGGAACGGCATACTTGTTGTTATAGGCGTTGAGGATGTGGTCGGACTGCGCGAAAAAGGCTTTTACATAGTCGGGCCCATGGCAGGCGCCGCAGGCGCTGAACATATTTTTGCGCTTTCTGTCGGCATTTTTGAGCTTTTTTGAAATAACCGGGCGATGGGCCCTGGCGACGCGCAACCCGACGTCATGCGTAACGGGCAGGCTTTTAGTTGCGCTCATGTGACAGGTCGCGCAGGTCGGAGCGGCGCTATAGTCTTTTCCGGCAACCCATTTGGCGCTTTTCAGGTTCATCTCGCCAGAACGCATCCGGTAAGTCAGGCCATGTTTGGAGTCGTCATACCCCTCCACCTGCGGATGCACGATGCCCGTATGGCACTTGGCGCAACTCTCGGGCTGGCGTGCCTGGGCGACGGAGAACTGATGCCTCGAATGACAGGAGGCGCAATTGCCTTTGCTGCCATCGAGGTTGATTCGCCCCACGCCGGTGTTGGGCCAGGTGGCAGGATGAATTCGGCCATCCTTGAGCTTCCTCACCTTGTTGCCGTGGCACTTCTGACAACCACCGATAGCCGCAGACATCCCGGCGGCCACGCCACGAAAACTGTCAAGGTTGCCGATGGACTCGGCTGCCCGGGCATGGGCGCTGGCGTCAAACTCCTTGACTTGCGCCTCATGACACCTGGCGCAATCCTTGGGCGTTGGGATAACCGCGACCATCGATTCCTCGTGCTCCCAGGCATCGGGGTCACCTTTTTTGGCCTCATGGCAGTCCATGCACCCAACGCCGAGCGTGGCATGGCGGCTATCCTTCCACTGAGCAACAACGGCGGGCGATTTTTCCTCGTGGCACTTCATGCAACTCAGATTCTTTTGAGTCACCACCGCCTTCGCTTTCTTCTCGGGAAGCAGGCGTTCGCTCTCGATATACCCCACGGTCAACAATGAGGCTAAAAAGAAAAGACTGATAATCGCCACCACCAACTGCTTGGCCTGAAAGTTCACAGGAAACACCCTCCGTTCATTTTCGCAATAACCCTTTCAGGATGAACATCGCCGATACAATGAGAACGGCAACACCGATGATAGAGCTAACAAAGGCCACCTGTCCCGATAAGCCTTCGATAAGAATGAGCATGATTATCATCAACGATGCGGCAATGCCGACATAGATGCTGATATCCTTGCCCGGAAATCGTCTCTCGATGGCAGCATCAACCCAGGGCCACGCGAACATAGTCGTAACAATAACCAGAAGACTGATAATACCTGTTTTAAAAGAAAACAATTTCAAAAACCTGAAAACCGGGTAGAAATACCATTCGGGCTTGATGTGCTCTGGCGTAACAGCGGGATTCGCCGGCTCGCCAAGATGTACGGGAAAAATGATGGCCAGCTGGCTGATAAGGTAAATTAAGAAAACCCCGATGGCCAGCTCTGTCATCAAATGGTCCGGGAAAAACGGGAAAAAACGCCCCGAACCTTCATCAGAATCCCCCTCGCCAGTGTCCTCGGCATCGCTAACTCCGTGAAGCCGAAGAAGGAAAAGATGCAAGGCGATTAACGCCACCGCCGCCATCGGCAGCAAGCCAACATGAAGAACATACATGCGGGTCAAAGTATTCGCCGAGATGACCGGCCCGCCCCGCAAGAAACCGGCGGCAAATTCGCCGACCACCGGTATGGACGCGGTGATATTCGTTCCCACCACCATCGCCCAGTAGGAGAGTTGGTTGTAGATAAGTGAATAACCCGAGAAGCCGAAGGTGAATATCGTAACCAGAAGCAACATGCCAATGAGCCAGTTAAGCTCGCGCGGCTTTCTGTAGGCGTTCGTAAAAAACACACGGATCATGTGTAAAATTACCGCGACCACCATCAGTTCACCCGACCAGCGATGAACGCCGCGAACCCACCAGCCAAACGGCGCCTCCTGGGTGATATAGCGAACCGACTCATACGCCTTATCCGGGTCGGGAACAAAATAAAAAGTGAGCGCGATGCCCGAGAGCATCTGAATCATGAAAAGATAAAGCGGCGTTCCGCCAAGGCAAAACCACCATTTGTGCATGTGACGCGGAATGGGCTCATCAAGGGCGTGCTTAAGAGAGCCCCAATCAAACGGAATGCGCTCGTTTATCCAGGTGGTGATTTTCTCAGACAAGGGCTCAGGCCTCTCTCATTGTGACGAAAATGCTGGAGCCACGAATTTCCACAGGATTTTGGGCCAATGGCGTAGGCGGCGGCCCGGACACAGGGTTACCGTCAGCATCGAACACGCCATCGTGACAGGGACAAAAGAAAGTCTTATCGCCCGGCTTCCAGTGAACCTGGCAGCCTAGGTGGGTGCACGATGTGGAAAATGCCCGAATATCACCGCCGGCCTTAACGAGCAGAAATTTCTGCCCGGCCAGGTCGGCGCGCACAATACTCCCCCCTTCGGGAACATCAGCAACGGACGCCACAAGGACCTGAACTTGTCGGGGCGGGCTCTGCCTTCCAAACAGATACCGCAATCCATAAATCGCCGCCGTACCGTAGCTAACCACTAGACCTGCAATCATGCTTAAAGCAATCATTGCGCCGCGGCGCTCGATATTTTGTTCCTGCGGAGGCGAGGATTCAGAAGAAGACACTCTGGCAATCCCTTAAATAATCTGAGTGGAGCGTAGTTGCTGAAATCAATTTCTCTAGAATAGTATCAATCACTCTTGCAAATCAACTAATCGACGCCCTAAACCTCGAACGATTAACATGCCAAAGTCAAATCATGGACTTGGGCAGAAAATAAGCCCACTTGCTTCGACAATTTCTCGAAAACGGTATTTTCAATTCCTGTAATTTATCCTCAAGCCGTTGCGAAATCACTCGTGTAGCTGATAACTTGTATGCTACTGCTCTTAAGAAAAGTCTATATATGAATAATTTCGTATTGGTTTGCGATTCACGAGGAAGGAAAATGAATGTTTCCGCGTAAAAACATATGCCGAGGCTTCTCTGGCGCATTAGTTGTTACCTTCCTGGTTTTTTTCGCTATGGCGTTTTCAACAGGCAGCGAAGCACAAACCGTCGTCAAAACCAGCCCGGAAAAAATATTCGAGTGCACTACCTGCCATAATCCGCACGAATTCCCGAAATTCGCGGCTACCGCCAAGTGCCAAAGTTGTCACACCGAGCAGGTCGAAAACTTCGCCACTCACATATTCCCGATGTATCTCCTGGCCGTGGTTCCCCTGATTTTCATGTTTCACGGAATCTGGTCGAGATACCGGCTATGGCGTCTGGGCGGTGCGGAAAACCGCCTGGACCGCATACCCGAGCGCATATGCGGCATATTTGTAGAGATATTCGGCTACCGGCGCCTGCTGCGGGATGCCTATCCGGGCTTCATGCACCTATTTATTTTCTACGGGTTTCTCGTCGAGTTGCTCGCCACCGGTCTTCTCGCTTTTCAGGAATGGTCCGGCATTCATTTCCTTGTGGGCAATACTTATCTTTGGTTCTCTCTATTAACCGACACATTCGGCTTAATTGGCCTTATCGGAATTGGAATGGCTATATGGCGGCGCGCTGTCATTCGCCCAGATCGCATCAATTCGGTTTTGGACGATTGGATCGCGATATCGCTGCTGGCTCTTATCTTTATTCAAGGCTTCGTTGTCGAGGGCGCGCGAATTGCCGCCACGGAGTTGAGCCAAAACCCTTCGGTCGCTGTATGGTCGCCGGTTGGCTATGTGGTGGCGCTGTTCATGAAAAACTGGGGGCCTGATTTCCTGGGAGTCTTCCATCGTGTTCAGTGGTGGTTTCATGCGGCAACGGCATTCACTTTCC
Organism: Nitrospinaceae bacterium; assembly: GCA_018669005.1. NCBI lineage: Bacteria > Pseudomonadati > Nitrospinota > Nitrospinia > Nitrospinales > Nitrospinaceae > Nitrospinaceae bacterium. The sequence continues at coordinate 10,897 of JABJAL010000124.1, read as the reverse complement.
TGGGCTATCTGGGCTTCGGGAAAGTCAATCACGTCTGGTACGGCATCGCTAATATCTTTTTCCGCAACCTAGACTCTAGCGGCAAGCTTTCCTACTTCGATATTGAAGGCATGATGGAAACCGATCCTGAGGCCTTAGAGACGCTCGGAACCGAAAGAATTGAACAATATTCTTGGAAAAACCTGCTTGATTTAGATGCCTGCACAAACTGCGGTCGTTGCGAAAGCGTTTGTCCGGCCTATGGCTCGGGCGTCCCCTTAAGCCCGCGCAAGCTCATCCGCGACCTGAAGGACCACCTGACTCAAACAGGCCCGATTATCTTAAAACATCGTGCCGCCCAAGCTGAGGCTGGAGAAAATGGCGGCGAGGCCACGCCACCTGATACAGCGCCGCTCTTCGGGGAGGCGCAAGAGGAGGGCCTTCAGCCAGCTATCTTAGAGGAAGTCCTCTGGGGCTGCCGCACCTGCGGCGCCTGCCAGCGCGAATGCCCGGTTTTCATCGAACATATCCCCAAGATGGTGGATATGCGCCGCTATCTGGTGATGATGGAATCGAAGATGAGCGATAACGCGCAACAATTCCTCAAGAACATGGATGAGAAGATGCATCCCTGGGCAGGCGCCCAGCACAACCGCGAGGAGTGGTACGAGGATCTAGACGTCAAAGTCCTCGGCAATGGCGAGAAGGCCGAATATCTTTTTTGGGTTGGGTGCACGGGCTCGATGATCGACCGAAATATTTTGGTCAGCCGCGCCATGGTAAAAGTCCTCCAGGCTGGCGGGGTGGATTTTGGTATCCTCGGCCCCGAGGAGGTTTGCACGGGCGACCCGGCGCGGCGGGCGGGCGGAGAGTTCACCTTTCAAATGTGCGCCAAGCAAAACATTGCGACCCTCGACGGCTACGGGGTGAAGAAAATCATCACGACCTGCCCGCACTGCTTTAACACCTACAAAAATGAATACCCCGACTTTGGCGGCAACTACGAGGTCATCCACCACACCCAACTGATTAGCGAGCTGATAAAAGATGGCAAGCTGAAGCTTAAAAAATCGCTTGAGTCACTCACCTACCATGATCCTTGCTACCTGGCTCGCCATAACGGCGTTGTGGATGAGCCCCGAGAAATTCTTCTTCAGATCGCGGGCAAAGGAGAATTCAAAGACCTTGAGCGGAGCAAGGACAGGGCGCTGTGCTGCGGCTCGGGCGGCGGCTACGCCTGGATGGACGACGACCCGACGAAACGAATCAACCACACGCGGCTTGAGGACGTAAAAGCTTGCGGCGCCAAAACGGCTGCCGTCTCATGCCCGTTCTGTATGCAGATGTTCGACGACGCGCTTAAGGCGCTGGACCCGGAAAAAACTATACGGGCCGCCGATATCGCAGAACTCGTCGCCGAGGCGCTTGAGGATTAACCTGCACTCAAATACTTCCTTGTTTATAAAGGGAATCCCCCCCTCTCCTTGCGTTAGTTAACGGGTCAACCCATATTTACCTTTATGCCCTCCCTGCACTTTCTCTCCATTTTTGGAGGATACGAGGATGCGCCACCTCATAACGCTCTCCATCGCCACCGCTCTTTTGCTGCTCTCGCCTGCGAATGTCCTTACACAAGATTTAGCGCGTCCCCTCAAAGAAAGGGTTGATTCCGGGCACACCCTTTTTCATATGAAGGGTTGCTCGAATTGCCATTCCCTCCAGAAAAAAGGGGGGCCAACTGTCGGGCCGAATCTGTCGCGAATCACCGTCTGGACCTCCCCCGTCCTGGGGGCGGCCGTCATGTGGAACCACGTGCCTTTAATGGCAGAAACCCTCAAAAGTAACGGGGTCAGATGGCCAGGATTTCAAGGCGAGGAGGTCACCGATATCTTCACCTACCTCAACTCCTTGAGCCAAAGGGATGGCGGCGCAATCGCCTTTCGGGCGAACACGGCGCATGGCAAATCTTTTTTCGAGGAAATTGGTTGCCAAAGATGCCACGGGAAGCCTTTCGATGGGGGTCATTATGGGCCGGATCTTGGAAGGGCAGCACGGCAAATTAATAATGTGAATGAATTCTCCACCCGAATGCTTCGCCATGCGCCGCTGATGATTAAGCGGGCCAAGGCCGAGGGATTAGCGTGGCCCCGCCTCAACGGCCACCAGATATCGAGTATCTTCGCCTATCTTAAGTCCCTCCCATTTGTGAGGCGGTTTTAGCGCATTTCTCCTCATCCCCTTGCTGGAGACCTCCCCTAGGGGCATGATGAACAGGTTCTTCCGAACATCATCAAATGCCACGGAGGTAGCCTTCATGTCCTCGCTTCAAATTCTCGGCCCCGAGGAAGTTCTTTCTCGCCTAAAGGGACTGCGCGAGAAACAGCCCGTTAAATTCTCGGCCTTCTATTCAAGCCATATCGGCGGCGTCGTCACCGACCCTGCATTGATGGTAATTCCTTTTGACGATCACATGGTTCATCGCGGACACGGAATTTTCGACACGGCGGCAATTGTGGACGGAAAAATTTACGACCTTGAGGCGCATCTTGACCGGTTTCACCGCTCGGCTGCGGCCTCGAAATTAACACTTCCCTGCGAGCGCAAGGAGATGCGCGAAATCATTATCCAGACAACAGCCGCCTCTGGCCAGAAAAATGGCTCGATTCGCTACTGGATGTCATCAGGGACCGGCAACTTGGGTCTTGTTCCCGCCGCCGATGCTGAGTCCGGGTTTTTCGTTATGATTTTTCCGGGCCTCGCCTACGATGATTCCTACTACACCGACGGCATGCGGGTGATGACCACGACTTTCCCGATAAAACCGCCCCTTTACGCGAAAACAAAAAGCACAAACTATTTACCCAACGTTCTGATGCAATTAGAAGCCAAGGAAAAAGGGTTCGACAACGGCGTTTTCACCGATACCGATGGCAACGTCGGTGAGGGGTCGAATATGAACATGGCATTCGTCACCAAGGACGGGATTTTGAGACACCCCCGTTTCGACAACATTCTGTCTGGCTGCACCGTTCTTCGCCTGCTCGAGCTTGCTCCCGTTTTGGTCGATCAGGGCGTCATCAAGGGAATCAAGATAGGTGATATCCCGGTCGAGGAGGCAAAAAATGCCGCCGAAATGATGCTGATAGGGAGCTCAATATACGTTGCGCCGGTTGTGGAATGGGACGGAAAAACGATCGGCAACGGTAAACCCGGACCCGTCGCAAAAGCCATGCGTCTACTTCTTGAACAGGATATGAGAGCTGGGGAGGGAAAATTAATCGACGTGCCTTATTAGTTTTCTTCTAAGGCCAATTTTAAAATTTTCGCGAAGCGAATTAACTGGTAACCTATTGAATATTTGTCCTCGGTTTGATCCCCTTGAAAATAATCTAGTTGAAGTTGCCCATTAGGTTTTCCTTATAACTATTAAGTAAAAAACCACCTTAAATCATGACGCTAGCCGAGCAGACTGATCTTATGTATAATAAGCATTATACAGATGAGGCTACGTTTTAAGGTCTTCCCTATAGGGTTGCCTGTCCTCGTTTCCCGCGGGTTAGTTTCACCGCGTGCAAAAAAATCGCAACGAGTTTACAGGCATTAAAAACGCGGGAAATGAACATTCATTCCAGCTCGGGTTAGTTGTCGTCAAAACCGGGTGGCTTGAGGTAAAGCATTATGAGCAGACCATCGACTACATCAGAGAGCTTTGATTATTCTCCTGTTATTCCTATACCCGATCACAAATCAGGGCAAGCCAGAAGGCACCTCAGCCATCTTAATTCTGGGCCGCATCATGTATTTCCGGCCAGGCCATTTCGTGTGTTCACCGCCCGCCAGTTAGATAACATCCCTCAACTTAAACTCCTCACCGCAGAGCAACGCTTTGCCATGAAAGTGGTCTCCAGTGTTCTCCCGTTCCGGGTAAATCAGTATGTCATCGACAGTCTCATCGATTGGAACAATGTCCCTGAGGACCCCATATTCCAGCTGACATTTCCGCAACCCGGAATGCTCGCCCCAGAGCACTTCGAGCGAATAGGCGATCTTTTCAAGAAAGAGGCATCGAGAAGCGAAATAGATTCGGCCGTATCCGAAGTACGGGTTGAGCTCAACCCCCACCCAGCCGGACAACAACAACTCAACGTACCTACCCTGGGCAATGAAGAACTAGAAGGGATGCAGCATAAATACCGGGAAATCGTACTCTTCTTCCCAAGCCAGGGGCAGACATGCCACTCCTATTGCACCTTCTGTTTTAGATGGGCTCAGTTCGTAGGAGATAAGGAGCTTCGATTTGCCTCAAGCGAGGCAAAAAATCTGCACGACTATCTAGCGGAACATCCAGACGTAACCGACCTGCTCCTCACCGGCGGCGATCCGATGGTTATGAAAACACGGAACCTGGCCGATTACCTGGATCCGCTCGCCAGAGACAGCCGCCTTGCTCACGTACAGACAATAAGAATCGGCACTAAATCCATGACCTTTTGGCCCCATCGTTTCGTCACTGACGACGATGCGGACGATATGCTTCGGTTGCTGGAGCGTATGGTAAAGGCTGGCAAACATGTGTCTCTAATGGCCCACTACAACCATTGGCGTGAGATGGACACCGATATCGCCCGCGAGGCCATTCGCCGGGTGCGGGAGACGGGGGTCGTTATTCGCAGCCAAGGTCCCGTACTCGCCAACATCAACGATGATGCGGACACTTGGGCAAAGACCTGGAGAACCCAGGTCAAGTTGGGAATAATTCCCTACTATATGTTTGTGGAAAGAGATACCGGAGCGCGTCGCTACTTTGAGATCCCGCTGGTGAAGGCATGGGAAATTTATAGAGATGCGATGAAACAGGTTTCCGGTCTGGCGCGGACAGCACGCGGCCCGAGCATGAGCGCAGAGCCCGGGAAGGTCGAAATTCAAGGCGTAACCGAAATCAACGGGGAAAAAGTTTTTGTTCTAAGATTTATACAGGGCCGAAACGCAGATTGGGTTCAACGTCCATTCTTTGCGAAATTTGATGAAAAAGCCACATGGCTGAACCATCTCGTCCCTGCATTCGGTGAAGAAAAGTTTTTCTTCGAAGATGAATTTCAAGCCATGAAGCAGGAAAAAACCGAAGCCACCTTCAGCCAATCGATCTCATAGACCTACGGCACACCACATCTCCTAATGCTACATCGTTTGAATGCTGCTACCCCTTAAACCTTACTTTTTCGGTGGATTATGAATAGCGTTGCCATGTACATCATGGGCGGCCTCCATAATCGCTTCCGAGAGCGTGGGATGCGAGTGAATAGTATCTCCAAGTTGCGAGGACGTTAAATTATTGCGCATGGCCACGGCGGCTTCATGAATCAAATCTGCTGCGTGCGCGCCCACGATATGAACACCTAAAATAGCGTCATCACCCGCATCGGCAATCACTTTCACTTCACCTGAAATCTCCCGTTCGGCATGGGCCTTTCCCAATCCCCTCATCTGGAATCGCCCAATACTCACCTCGTGGCCAGCGTCTCTTGCCTGCTGCTCGGTGAGGCCTACGACACCAACTTCGGGGTATGTGAAAATTCCCGCCGGAATCCCTTTGTAGTTCATAGCAACATCTCCCCCGGTCGCATTTTCAACCGCGACGATGCCTTCTGCCGATGCCACATGGGCAAGCATCATGCCGCCTACCACATCTCCAGCGGCATAAACACCCGGAACATTTGTCTCCATCTTCTCATTCACCGGGATATCGCCCCGCTGGCCAAGTTCGACACCGATTTTTTCCAGGCCAAGATTATCGGTATTGAATGTCCTCCCGATCGAGACCAACACCAGATCCGCGCTGATATCTTCGCCATCTTCAATATGGGCGACCATATCGTTTCCAATTTGCTCGACCTTGAGAATTTTCTTTCCTGTTAAAAGCTTTATTTTTTGTTTCTTCAGTTCACGCTCGATCAATTTCGAGACATCTTCATCTCCCAGCGGCAGGGCACGATCCAGCAATTCCACCACGGTGACATCCACCCCCATCTCGCGGTAGAAGCATGCAAATTCACAGCCGATTACACCTGCCCCGATAATAAGCAGGCGCTCTGGCAACTCTTTGAGATGCACCGCCTGGTCGCTAGAAATGATTCTTTTCCCGTCGATGGGAAATACGGGTATCTGGGCGGGGCGTGCCCCAGTTGAGATAAGTATTTTTTCGGCGCTAATCTCCGATTCGCCGCCGCCGCTCTTTACGCGAATCCGTCCCGCGCCCTCGATGGAAGCCTCTCCCTCGACATGCTCAACCTTGTGCACTTTGAAAAGTCCGCCAATCCCCTTCACCAGACCTGTCACGATCTTATCTTTTTGCTCAATCATGCGGGCCAGATCAGCTTGAACCTCACCCGTGATCTCTATTCCATAATTGGAGGCGTGCTTGATACTTCGATAGACATCGGCGGCGCGAATCAGGCTCTTGCTGGGAATACACCCCCAGTTTAAACATGTGCCACCCAGCGCACCCCGCTCGATAACGACACACTTGGCGCCCCGCTGGGCCGCCCTGACCCCTGCAACATATCCCGCAGGACCTCCACCAATCACCGCAAAATCATAATTCGTATCCGACATGACACCCCCAGGAGCCTGAAAAGTTCATAAAAATGGCAGGGAAAACACACCCCATTCCTTTACACGAATAGTTCAGTAACACCAACCACCCTAGATTTCTTCCTATTCCCTTTAACTTCATTGACCGATCAATACCGCACCCGATAGGATTCCCCCGCTATTTTAAATCCTTTTGAGAGGAAACTTGATGTCAGAGCGCGTATTAATCACCGGAATCACAGGGTTCGTTGGCAGCCATCTGGTTGACTACCTCCTGACCCTGGACGACGTCGAAGTGTACGGCATGCGCCGGTGGCGCAGCCGAACCGAGCACATTGACCACCTGAGCGACCGCGTCAATATCATTGAATGCGACCTGCGGGACCAGAGCTCCGTCAGCAAAGTATTGTTAGAAATCCGGCCCCAAAAGATTTTTCATCTGGCGGCCCAGAGCTTTGTCCCCACCTCCTGGAGTGCGCCCGAGGAGAGCCTGCACACCAACATCATCGGAACGCTTCACTTGCTCGAGGGCATCCGCCAGGCCGAGATCGACCCTTTGATCCAGATCGCGGGCAGCAGCGAGGAGTACGGCCTGGTCCTTCCCGATGAGGTCCCCATCCGGGAGACGAATCCGCTCAGGCCGCTATCGCCCTACGCGGTCAGCAAGGTGGGCACAGACCTGCTCGCCTACCAATACCACCAAAGCTATGGAATGAAACTCGTGCGCACCCGCGCCTTCAACCACACCGGCCCCCGGCGCGGCGACGTTTTCGTTTGTAGCAATTTCGCCAAACAGATTGTTGCCGCCGAGAAAAAACAACGAGAGCCCGTTATTCATGTCGGCAACCTGGAGGCGAAGCGCGATTTCACGGATGTGCGCGACATCGTAAAAGCCTACTGGCTCTCTCTTGTGCACGGCGAGCCGGGCGAGGTCTACAACATCGCCTCGGGCACGACATGGACTATTCAACAGGTGCTCGACATGCTGATTGCCAGGGCGAACATCGAGATCGCCGTCAAAGAGGATCCGGCCCGGATGCGCCCCTCGGATGTGCAAATACTTCTCGGCGATGTGTCGAAATTCCAAAATACCACGGGCTGGAAACCCGAAATACCCTTCGAGCAAACCCTGCAAGATATTCTAGATTACTGGCGAGAGCGTTTATGAAAGCCCTGACTATGGGTAGCGCCACGATCTGGTAGGATAGCGTAAAAGGAGAGCAAAACCTTTATTGAATGGGGTTGAGCCCGACTAGATATTTCATATATATGAAGAGGGTGTTTTTCTCATTTTAACGCAAAATTTGAAATGGAGCTTCATTTCATGGAAAAGATCGTTGTAACGGGTGCGGGCGGTTTTATCGGGCATCATTTTGTTAAGTATCTAAAAGCGAAAGGCTATTGGATTCGCGGCGTTGACATCAAAGAGCCCGAATACGAAGACACCCAGGCTGACGAGTTCAAGCTCTTGGATCTCAGGAGATGGGAAAACTGCCTTGAGGCTGCAAAGGGCGCGGACCACGTATACAACCTGGCAGCGAACATGGGCGGCATCGGATTCATCGAAACCCACAAGGCCGAAATCGTCCACGACAACACCTTAATCAACATTCATATGCTGGACGCTGCCAGGGAACGCGGCGTCCAAAAATACCTCTACACCTCCTCGGCCTGTGTTTATCCGGGCTACATGCAAAACGATGCCAACGTCACCCCCCTCAAAGAAGAGGACGCCTATCCTGCCGACGCAGAGGACGGCTATGGCTGGGAGAAACTCTACGCCGAAAGATCCTGCCGACATTACTACGAGGATCACGGACTGAACACCTACGTCGTGCGGTTCCACAACATCTTCGGCCCACTAGGATCCTACGACGGTGGCCGGGAAAAATCCCCCGCCGCGATTTGCCGAAAGGTCGCACTCGCAAAAGATGAGGACACCATCGAGGTTTGGGGCGACGGCGAGCAGACAAGGTCCTATTGCTTTGTTGACGACTGCATCGAAGGGATTCATCGCCTGATGCAATCCGACTTTCACGAACCCTTGAACCTGGGCCAGGATCGCATGCTCACCATCAACGAACTTGTCGATATTGTCGCTAATATTGCCGGAAAAAAAATCGGCAAAGATTACGATTTAACGAAGCCACAAGGCGTACGGGGGAGAAACAGCGACAACGACAAGCTGCGAAAAGTCCTGGGCTGGGAGCCTGGAATATCCCTCGAAGATGGCCTCGATAAAACCTACGGCTGGATATGCGAAAAACTCGCTGAGGAAGGCAGAATCTGAAAAATTCTTCGATGCGTTTTCCCCTGGATCTTTGTTCTCAAGAAAAGATTCAGTTCCCCAGTCTCATAGATTTTTTAGCTTCGTCCTGATCTTAGTTTTTTTTCTAGAAATAATTTAATTCGCTCTCAAGCAGCCCCCTGCTTCATACTTTTCCCCGTATTTTTCTCGGCCTTGACCCTTACGTGCCGTGGCCCCCTCGCTTTCCTTTTCCTATCTGGCCTCTAATGCATTCCTTGAGATGAATGAGGGCATATTCTACATTTCGGATGAACAGTGAATGGAATCCTTCGGACCTCTCCACCCTCAAATTCCCTGTTTAACAGGGAAAGTACAGGGAATTAACAGGTAAATTTATGGATTTGGCGGGGATTTCAGACCTGAAAATTCGGGTGTCATGTAACGGTGAATTAGTTTTCGCCATCCACACCCTCGTAGGCAGTGCTACAACTATCTGGTAGGCAGTTTTCGTGTCGCAGATGTTCGAAAGTCAATCGAACCAAGAAGGGAGTCCATCTGTGATATCGATCAAAGTTTCGACCTTTTGGTTTGTTGTTTTACAGCAGAATGAACCCAGAACGTCAACCGCGCTCAAGGTTCAGGATTTCGGGATTGCGCCCGATGCCCGGAGGATGTTTTCCGGAAGGGGCCCTACTTGTCCCATGGAATGTTCATAGCGGACGGTCGGGGCCGAGGGATTGAATGGGATGTCCAGCCTCCGGCGCACGTCTCTTTCGACCCAATCCCGCAGTTCGACCAATCCTCCCTGACTCAGGTAATCGGTGTATACGTAGGACTTGTACCCCCCCCCCCTCCGGGTCGCCTTTGTAATAATCCGCGACCGAAGAAAAGTCGAGTTCGACTTCGTGCAGGGCATCCCCATTGTAGGTGTAGGTCCATACGTTTTTTTCGGTCTCGTGGGGAACGGCGTGATCGAAATAAGGGGTACCGGGATAGGAGGTGATGATGGTGACGTCGAAATCGTCCGGCTCGGCCTCGAGGAGCCAGTCATGGGTGTCCTTGATGGTTTCCTCCGATTCGCCAGGGTGTCCGATCGACATCAGGGCCTTGACCTTTAGATCGTGACGCCGGGCGATTTCCATGCACCGGGTATTTTCCTCCCGGGTCGCGCGCTTGTTGATGTTCTTGAGAATTCTCGGAGAGCCGGACTCGAACCCGACGAGGATCCAGCGAAAACCGGCCCGGTGCATGGCCTCGGCCTGCTCGTCGGTGAGAAGCTGGGATTTGAGGAAGCCTCTGAGACGGAATTCCGTACCTAGACGTTCCTGCGCGTCGGAAATCAGGTTCATCAACTCGATCATGTTGGGATTCACATTCAGTTCGTCGTCGTACATCATGAATCCCTTGATGCCGTATTCTTTGTGCAGGTGGACGATTTCATCGACGATGTTTTGCGAGGATCGCTGCCGGATTTTCCTGAAGGCCGAAGACTCCCGGCCACCGCAAAATCCGCAGTTGAAGGGGCACCCTAACTGAGCGATCAGGCTGAGCGCTCTTTCTCCGTCGATGTGATACTTGTAGCTGTCCACCTCGACCAGATGGCGCGCCGGAAACGGGGATTCCGTGAATTTTCCGTTTGTGAGCCACAGGGGAGAGGCGGGATCGTCGGCATCCACGACCTTGGGGGAGAAGGGCTCTAGCGCCTTGAAAATGGCGTCCTCGCCGTCCCCGGTGACAATAACGTCGAACGCTTCGATGAGCTGGTGAAAGGATTTCGCGGCCCGGCCGTCTATCCCCAGTTTTTGCTCGCGCTTGTAGGCGGCGTTAACAAGGGTGGCGTGGGGGCCTCCGAGTATGACCTTCGCGCCGGGGGTGTTCTCGCGAATATGCGATAGGATTTTGAAAGCCGAGGGTAGCTGGGGGGTCGTGGCGGTCAGACCGAATGTCGTGCATTCGGTTTGGGCGAGATACGTATCCAGGGCGTCCCCGTAATTCGAGATACCCGATAGATCGAGAAATTCTACCGCATGGCCGGATTGCTCCAGCGATGCGGCGACCTTGAGAATTCCCAGGTTCATG
>JABJAL010000123.1 GCA_018669005.1 Nitrospinaceae bacterium | reverse complement strand
GGCGCGAACAGATTTATCGCGACCGACGAAAAGAGGCACGATCATATGCGGAAAAACGACAATGTCCCGAAGCGGGAGAACGGGATATACGGCGGAGCTCACCGGTTCGGGGGTCTCAAGTTCATTATCGGACATCTAGCGATTCTTTCTGTTAATTAGTTTTGTCTTAATCCCAGGATTTTGTCTCTGCACGAAGAGAACTGAGCCTGACTGCAACCGGGTGGAATATACGCCAAGGAAATGAATGTTTCCTTGCCCATAATCCCATACCCTCCCTTGGCGTCAAGTGGTGAACGTCACAGAGGCACAACAAGGGCCGAACGAAGAGGGCTAACCTGAGCCAAGCCACCGTTTCACAAGGCCTTAACAGACTCTCAAGTGGCGTTTAGATAGAGAAATTCAAGGGGACGAAGTGGTTTAAAGGCAAAAACATACCCCCGCCGGGGGATAAGGCGGCAGCTCAACGCGGATACAAATAATATATCGAAATCGCGAAAAGATCAGGCGCTGGATTCAAGCTCGTCGGCATGCTCGGTATAGATATAGAGGGGCTTGGCGTGGCCCTCTATCACCTCACGATTGATGACAACTTCCTCAACTCCGGAAAGGCCCGGAAGTTCGAACATCGTATCGAGCAGGATATGTTCCATGATCGAGCGCAGACCACGGGCCCCGGTCTTGCGGGCCAGCGCCTTGTCGGCAATGCCATCAAGAGCATCCTCGGAAAAGTCGAGATTGACCCCTTCGATATCGAACAGACGCTGATATTGTTTGACCAGCGCATTCTTCGGCTTGGTGAGAATTTCGACCAGGGCAGCCTCGTCAAGGTCGCCCAAGGTGGCGACAATCGGCAGACGACCGATGAACTCCGGGATCAAGCCAAAGCGCAACAGATCTTCGGGTTCGACCCCCAGCAGAACTTCGCCGGTCTGTCGTTCATCCTCGTTTTTCACATCGGCACCGAAACCGATTGATGACCCCTTGCCGCGGGCCGAGATAATTTTCTCAAGGCCGGAAAAGGCACCGCCACAGATAAACAGAATATTCGTCGTGTCCACCTGCAGGAATTCCTGCTGCGGATGCTTGCGTCCACCCTGGGGCGGGACGCTGGCGACCGTGCCTTCCATGATCTTGAGAAGCGCCTGTTGGACCCCCTCACCGGAAACGTCGCGGGTAATCGAGGGGTTGTCGGACTTGCGCGAAATCTTATCGACTTCATCTATGTAGACGATACCGCGCTGGGCCCGCTCAACATTATAATCAGCAGCCTGAAGCAACTTGAGAATGATATTTTCAACGTCTTCACCAACATAGCCAGCCTCGGTCAGAGTCGTCGCATCGGCCATGGTAAAGGGCACATCGATGATACGGGCCAGGGTTTCGGCGAGCAGAGTCTTGCCGCAACCGGTAGGGCCGATCAGGAGTATGTTCGACTTGGACAGCTCAACGTCGCCAGCCTTCATTCCCATGTCGAGGCGCTTGTAATGATTGTGAACAGCGACGGAAAGAACCCGTTTGGCATGATCCTGCCCGATCACATAGTCATCGAGAACCTTACAGACTTCGCGCGGCGTCGGCACCCCGTTATCGGATTTAACCAGAGTGCTCTTGTGCTCTTCACGGATAATATCCATGCACAGCTCAACGCATTCATCACAGATGAAAACAGTTGGGCCGGCGATGAGCTTCCGAACCTCATGCTGGCTTTTTCCGCAAAAAGAACAATAAAGCGTGTTCTTTGGATCGCCGCTGCTGGACTTGTTCATGTCCTCTCCGATTTTCCGCTGCCTGAAATCTCAGCAATCTCCGTAGATGTAAACATGTTACCCAGACCTCCCCTCCTCGCACAATGACAAAAACGGAAGAAATAAAATTGGGACGGGATCACATTTACTACCGGAAAAGTATTCCTTTAATGAGGAACCTCCCGAATGAAACTGATGCCGAAATATTCTCTAACAGCTATTCCCTGTATTTAAGTGACTTTGACTGGACGTCTACTCTCGTTTTCACCATAGGACACGAAAAATAGTTAATTTTTTACAAATTCGCAATCTTTCAGACTTTTAGAAGCTATTTATCGCCCTCTGTGTCGCCATCACCAGCCTTGGTTTTATCACTCTCGCTCGGCGGGCGCTTGGTGACCACCTCATCGATGAGACCAAATTCCAGCGCATCTTCAGCCGAGAGAAACTTGTCCCGGTCCATCGCCTTCTCAATGTCCTTAATGCCCTTACCCGTATGATTGGCGTAAATTTGGTTGAGCCGCGCACGCAGTGACAGGATTTCATTGGCATGAATCTCGATATCGGCGGCCTGACCCTGAATCCCGCCTGAAGGCTGATGAATCATGATCCTGGAATGGGGCAAACAATAACGCTTGCCCTTAGCCCCGGCGGCGAGCAGGAGCGATCCCATAGAAGCGGCCTGGCCGACACAGACGGTGCTGACCTGCGGGGTGATGTATTGCATGGTGTCGTAAATGGCGAGCCCCGAGGTCACCACCCCACCGGGCGAATTAATGTAAAAGGAGATATCTTTTGTCGGGTTTTCTGATTCGAGATAGAGCAACTGGGCGCAGATAAGAGACGCAACCTCATCGCCGACACCACCGGTCAGAAAAATAATCCGCTCCTTCAAAAGGCGGGAATAGATATCGTAGGCACGCTCGCCACGGGTGGTCTGCTCAACCACCATCGGCACGAGATTGCTCATATACACTTCGGCTGGATTACGCATGGCCTGTTTTCCTCAGATCTGTCGTTTTGCAAACGGAAGCCATTCGGCCCCCCGGTCGCCCTTTTATAAAGCAGCGTGTAAAAACCAGGGTGATTACACACGATCCTGCACAAAGGGAAAAGGCTTCTATTCCTACTTCTTGGCTTTGTCTGCCTTGGCTTTGGTGGCCTTAGGCTCCGCCTTAGGCTTGACGGCCTTTTTTTCGGCTTTGGGTTTTGCTTTCGACTGAGCATCGGGCTTTTTCTTGGCACCCTTTTTGGCCGGTTTAGCCGCCGCGTCGGGAGATTTCGTCAGTTCTTCAAGCGTAATTTTTTTATCGGTGACTTTGGCCATCTCAAGAATGTAAG